>NZ_JASJEB010000104.1 GCF_030064895.1 Crocosphaera sp.
TATTTAAGATTATATCTAGCTATTACTCCTTCTGCCTCCTGCCTTTCAACTCCTGCCTCTAACAAAACTAGGATTTTATTTGAAGGTGCAAGATGTCAGTTTTAGGTAAATTTTCCGTTGATGGACAGAAGACTTATCTACTATAAAAGTGCGATCGCTAAAAAACTAAGAAGCGATCGCAGTAAAGGTCTAGCAACAATGCAATGCTGATCAAGGTTAAATCTCAAGAGGTAAGCTATCTACTTGATTTAGACATACATGACAAGTTTAGGTGGGGACTTCTGCCAATAATTTTGTTATAGCAACCGCCAAGGCAATTAGGACATTTTTTCAAACTCAAACCTAATAGCATCCAGGTTTTTACCTCCTGCCTCCTGCCTCCTGCCTCCTGCTATAAAGTTACGAGGGACTCTCAATAATGAGATGATCTCTCAATTAAATCAAGCTCTACTGATTGCTTTAGATTTACCCGGTCAAGACTAAATGATGTCTTATTCAAAAACCCATCACTTTTGCAACCTGTGATAATTCAGGTTTAATGCCCGATTTAACTTGATTGTTACTATGTTGAATAGCACAGTCAGGATCTTTTAAACCATTACCTGTCAACACACAAACCACTGTAGACTCTGCCGGGACTTGATCTTTAACCTTCAATAAACCAGCAACAGAAGCTGCACTAGCAGGTTCACAGAAGACCCCTTCATGGGCAGCCAAAATACGATAAGCCTCTAATATCTCCTCATCAGTAACAGCATTAAACTCCCCTTGACTGGCATCTCTTGCCCCCCAAGCTTTGTCCCAGTTGGCCGGGTTGCCGATACGAATAGCTGTGGCTAAAGTTTCCGGATCAGGTATAGGTTGTCCCGCCATAAAGGGCGCAGCCCCTGCTGCTTGAAAACCCATCATTTTCGGCAGTTTATCCGTTTTTCCTAAACTATGATATTGACAAAAACCCATCCAATAAGCACTAATATTCCCAGCATTACCCACAGGAATACATAACCAGTCGGGGGCATTTCCTAACACATCTACTACCTCAAAGGCAGCGGTTTTTTGCCCTTCCAAACGGTAAGGGTTAAGGGAGTTGACCAAAGTAACAGGATAATTTTTGGCCATATTTTTGACCACATTTAAAGCATCATCAAAGTTTCCTTCAACGGCGATGACTTCTGCCCCGTATAATAAAGCTTGAGCCAGTTTTCCTAAAGCTACATACCCATCAGGAATAATCACAAACGCCCGCATTCCGGCCCGTCTAGCGTAGGCAGCAGCAGCAGCAGAAGTATTGCCTGTACTGGCACAAATAACGGCTTCTGCTCCTTCTTCCTTGGCTTTAGAAATAGCCATGGTCATACCTCGATCTTTAAAGCTGCCGGTCGGGTTCAAACCATCGTATTTCACAAACACTTTGACCCCTTTACCTACTTGTTGAGAAATGTAGGGAACGGGAATAAGAGGGGTGTTGCCTTCGAGGAGGGTGACAACTGGGGTGTTTTCTGTAACAGGAAGATAGGGACGGTAGGTTTCTATAAGACCTGGCCAAGGTTTAACGTCTGAAGAGGGTGTGATTGTTATTGAGTTGGGTACTGAAGAAGAAGACGTTAATGGTTGAACAATCATGGGTTTGACATTTTATGACTCTAATCCATTTTAACTTAATTCAGTAAATTATCTATTTCCTGGTAACGAGAAGTTCCTGTTTCTCCTTGTTGTCTTAATAATGCCTTAGCTTTTTGTATATCTGCGATCGCTTCTTCCCTATTGCCTAATTGTAAATAGACTTTTGCCCTTTCTATGTAGAGACCGGGTATGGTTTGGTTCAGGGCTAAAGCTTGAGTCAAATCAGCCATTGCTGCTTGATAATTGTTAATTCGAGTATAGGCAATTCCCCGATTATAATAAGCTTCTACTTCACTAGGACTGAACTGTAAAATTTTGCTAAATAGTGCGATCGCCCCTTGATAATCTCCTTGAATTCCTTTTTCCATCCCCTGAATTAATAACTCATTGAGATAGGGATCACGAATATAGATTTGAGAGATCGTCGAGTAATTTTTCCTTAAACTCTCATTAAGAGACTGACTGAAAACTAGATCAGGAAAACTAAGAAAGACGAAAATTAGTAAGCCTACCACTAAGCGAGAAATTGTTGTTGATAAAGACACGGTTTATTTCCTAATTATCAATGACCTATTGATCGGTATAGCAGACAAAATTGAATGACAAGACGATTTTAAACATATTCTTCAATTTTTGCACTTTCAATTGAAGCAAAGACTGCTATAGCAATCACAATCATCATTGATGAGATATCTTTTTTCTTATTTCCTGTTCCCTTGTCGGGAGTTCCCTTCTACTCAAAGTTAATTATCACAACTGATTACTGATTGCTATATTACAGTCTAGAAGACTTTTTACGCACATATAGGAGATGGCCTGCTTGTCTAGTATCTATAATTAACTTAAAGTGAGCTATTACTTCTGATCAAACAAAACTTGTTAACCTTATCTATGATTGACACCTCATTTATAAAACGATTTCGCTGGTTAGGTTTAATTTTAATCAGTACCTTACTGGTCTTAATTTCTCGTTTACCGGCCGTTGCTCAAACCCCGAAACACTATACGGAGTTAGAGTTTCCCCCTTTAGCGGAAATTTCTCTACCTGAATACAAACGCTACCAACTTAGCAACGGGATGGTTATCTATTTGATGGAAGATAATCAGTTACCTTTAGTTAGGGGAAGTGCTTTAATTAAAACAGGTTCACGACTGGAACCGGGCCAAAAAGTTGGCCTCGCTCAAACTACCGGTAGTTTGATGCGTTTAGGGGGAACCCAAGAACATTCTGCCAACGAAATTAACCAAATCCTAGAACAACGGGCCGCTAGGGTTGAAGTTTCTATTGGTACAAGTTCGGGTAGTGCCGGGTTTAATACCCTCAGTGAAGATTTAGAGACGGTTTTTAACCTCTTTAGCGAAGTATTACAAGAACCTGCTTTTTCCCCTCAACTCCTCAGTTTAATCAAAAACCAACAACAGGGGAGTATTGCTCGTCGTAATGATGATCCCGGGAGTATTGCTAGTCGGGAGTTAGGTAAACTAATTTATGGGGAAGAGAGTCCTTATGCTCGTACCATAGAGTATGAAACCATCGATAACATTACCCGTGATGATGTTGTTGCTTTTTATGAGAAATATGTGCGGCCTGAGAACATTATTTTAGGGATTGTAGGGGATTTTGAACCAAAGGCTATGAAATCCTTGATCGAGAATACTCTGGGAAAATGGCAACCTAATACCCCAGAACCCGAGATAAATATTCCCTCAGCCCAACAAAAACAAAGCCAGGGGGTCTTTTTCGTCAATCAACCTCAACTCAACCAAAGTAATGTCTTATTGGGGCATTTAGGGGGCAAATTGGACAGTCCTGATTATCCTGCATTGTCGGTGGTAAACGGTTTATTGAACGGGTTTGGGGGTCGTCTTTTTAATGATTTGCGATCGCGTAAGGGGTTGGCTTACACTGTTTACGGGTTTTGGAGTGCTGGTTATGATTATCCTGGGGTGTTTATTGCTGGAGGCCAAACTGCTTCTCAAACCACTGTAAAGTTTATTAGCTCTTTGCTGAACGAAATTAAACAAGTACAAATTAGTCCTATTTCTTCTGATGAATTGGACTATGCAAAAGAGTCGATTTTAAACTCGTTTGTATTTAAGTTCGAGAACCCATCTCAAACTTTATCTCGTCTCACCACTTATGAATATTATGGCTATCCTCAAGACTTTATTTTTGATTATCAAAAAGGAGTTAAAGCAACTACTATTGAGGAGGTACAAAGGGTTGCTCAAGAATACCTGAAACCGGAAAATATTGTTACTTTGGTGGTGGGGAATGAAGAAGAAATTAATCCTCCTTTATCTCAACTAGGACAAACGGTTAAATCTCTTGATGTCACCATTCAGGGAGAAGTTAAAAGTTAAGACAAAATTTGTAGGGGCTTAATAATATTAAGCCCTGATAATCTAGAATACAGTTATTAACTTTATAGATAATGTCACCTTTAACTATTGAATTACTTTGTAGCGAAGCAGAACAATTTTAAATTTTGGAATCTCAACATAAAGAATCTTCTCTCTATGGTGTAACAGATGGCAAAGCAGTGGGAACTTATTTAGAACAAAAATTCAAAGCCTATTTACAAGAAAAGTATGATTTTGTGGCAGGAAGTTCTGCAAGTGGTATTGATTTTCCTGATTTATTGGTTGATATGAAAGTAACCAGTATTAAGCAACCACAGTCATCTTGTCCTTATAAGTCTGCTAGACAAAAAATTTTTGGGCTAGGATATTCACTGATTATTTTTGTTTACAATAAAATTGATAATAATAGTGAACAAGTTACACAATTAAATATTCTACATACTATCTATGTGGATGCAGAAAGAACAGCAGATTTTCAAATGACTAGAGGTATCAATAACATCATCGAGAATGAAGGGAATGAAGATGATATTATTGCTTTTATGTTAGATCGGAATTTGCCTGTGGATGAAATTGAAGCAGCAAACTTAGCTCAAGAAGTTATTAATAATCCTCCTAAACAGGGTTTCTTGACTATCTCTAATGCGTTACAATGGCGGTTACAATATAGAAGATTTATTTCTCTTGCTGGACAAGAAGAGGGTTTGATAGACATTTATCGAACGAATTAATAATGAAGAAAAAATCTAACAATAAAATTGAATATGGAGACTTCCAAACTCCGTTGACTTTAACAGATAAAATTTGTCAAAAGCTAGTAGAAATAAAAGTATTGCCTGATCTTATTATTGAGCCAACTTGCGGTATTGGGAACTTTGTAAAATCTTCTAATATGTATTTTAAAGACTTTAAAAAAATCATAGGAATTGATATCAATATAAACTATATAGAACAATTGAAAAACAACCAAAATAAAAACAATAATAAGGTTACAGTTATTCATGATGATTTTTTTGATTTTGAGTTAAGTCAATTAATAAAAAAAAGAGATGATAATATTTTAATTCTTGGTAATTTCCCTTGGGTAACTAATTCACAACTAGGAAGAATAAAAGGATTAAATTTACCCGAAAAAAATAATTTTCAGCATAATAAGGGACTAGACGCAATTACAGGGAAAAGTAATTTTGATATATCAGAATGGATGTTAATTAAATGTGTGAATTTTTTACAAAATTATCAGGGTTATCTAGCTATGCTTTGTAAAACATCAGTTGCTAGAAAAATAGTTAATTATTTATATAAACAAAATTGTCATCTGTCTTATTGTGCAACTTATGGAATAGATAGCAAAAAATATTTTAATGCAACCGTTGAAGCTTGTTTATTATTTTGTCAATTTAAACCTGAAACAAAAAATTATACTTGTGATGTTTTTGAAGATTTATATACATCAAAGTACAACACTATCAGTTATATTAATAATCGTCTAATTAGAGATAGTAAAACATTTAAACAATTTAGTTATCTTTATACAAATAAACCCACAATTAAATGGCGTTCTGGTGTTAAACATGATTGCTCAAAAATCATGGAATTTGAGAAAGTAGGAGATTTTTTAATCAATGGTTTAGGAAAAAAAGTAAAATTAGAAGATGATTATATTTATCCATTATTGAAAGGTTCAAATGTTTTCAATCAAGATAAAAATAGAACAAAAAAATATGTGTTGATAACTCAAAAATACATTGGAGAAGATACTAATAATATAAGAAAATATGCACCAAAAACCTGGAACTATTTACAATCTCATGCTAGTTACTTGGATAAACGTGCAAGTCGAATTTATAAAAATAATCCTCAATTTTCTATTTTTGGTGTTGGTGAATATAGTTTTTATCCTTGGAAAATTGCCATTTGTGGTTTATATAAAAAATTAGAATTTAGACTATTTAATTTAATAGATAATAAACCTATTATGTTTGATGATACTGTTTATTTTCTTAGCTTTGAAGAAGAAGAAAAGGCTAGACAATTTTTTGATATATTAACCTCTACTGAAGTAATTAGCTTTTACTCATCGTTAATTTTTTGGGATGAAAAACGTCCTATCAAAGCAAGTATTTTAAATTGTCTTGATTGGAAAAATGTTTTTAAATAATGGAAATTATTAAAACTGATTACGAAAAATTATCGTCATTACGAACTCGTCCAGGAGTAAATTTACCAGAGAAACTTAAATCAGAATCTCTGACTATTTTACGGACTTTATTTTTCCGTGATTCCCCTAATTCTTTCCTGTTATTTTCACAGTGAACTTTCTCCACTTCTAGCAAAAATTCAATATCGTTGATAGCTTTGTTTAAGTCTTCTTGTAGTTTATGTCTATTAGCAATTGTTTTACCAATCAAACCAGCAGTTAACGCAGCAATTAATGTATTGATAATAGAGAATATTCCAGAAATTAAAGCTTTTTGAATATCAATATTAGATAGGTCTAAATAAGTCATAGGTGTTAGTTATATAAACTGTTTTATATTATCATATTTTATATTTTAAATTTAAAAAAAGGGGCAGTTTTACACCTTTCAACTATACTAAAGAATCTTAACTTTTAAGCCATCACTAGGACGAGGACTAGGAATAGTTATCATCTCTAAGTTTTGGTCGGGTAATAGTTCCCAATGACAGTTACGAACCAAGAGACTAGCAAAAATTTTCATTTCTAATCTAGCAAATTCTTTGCCTAAACATTCTCTTAAACCTCCCCCAAAAGGAACATAAGCAAAACTTTTTTGTTTATCTGCCATATTTTCAGGAGAAAAGCGTTCAGGATCAAAGGTTTGATAATTAGGAAAAGTGTCTTTTTCTTGATGGGTTTGGGCGATTTGATATTGTACTGTCCAATCTTTAGGAATACGATAACCTTCAAATTCAAACTCTTGAATGACCTTTCTAAATGCGCCACCAACTGGAGGGATTAACCTTAAAACCTCTTTTAATACCTGTTCTAAATAGGTCATTTCTTTTAATTTTTCTGAAGTTATATTTTCAGTAATATTCAAATTTTCTTGTTCCTTTCTTACTTTTTCTAAAATATCAGGATGTTGCGCCATTAATAAGCTAAAAGAAGAAATTGCAGAGGTTAATGTTTCGTGACCAGCAAATAGAAGTAATAATATTTGATCTTTTAGTTCTTCTAGAGTAAGACTATTTCCTTCCTCATCTTTTGCCTCTAATAAAATACCAAGTGCATCATTTTGATGTTTGGGTTGTTGTTGTCTATCAACGATAATTGTTTCGAGTTCTTGTAACATTTTCTCACGACATTTTAACGCTTTACCAAAACTTGTCCAAGGTAAATCAATCGCTAAACTAAATAGTCCTTGACTCCAGGTTTCAAAATAACTTGCTAAATTTGTTTGAGAAGCATTATCGAAACTAATTAATAAACTACAAGCAACATCAAAGGTATAGTCTCTTAATTCTGGATACCAGGTTAACTCTTTAGTTTGTAACCATCTGTTTATATATTGTTGGGTAATTTCGGTCATTTTCGGAATATAACTATTTAAAGCCCTGGGTTGAAAAGCTTGGGCTAATAATTTCCGTCTGGAAGTATGAAAATTACCATCTTTAATAACTAAAGATAATTCTCCTAAAAGAATTCTGGTACTTTTTGGCCAGCTTGAAACAACATATTTATTTTCATTACGGAATAAAAATTGATTAGCATCTGCACCAATCATGATAACAGCATCATTCCCAAAGATATTGGTTTTATAAACTTGACCATATTTTTTTAGTTTCTTCTTACCAAAATCAGGATCAAATAAAAAACTAAGAGTTTCACCTATCAAGGGTAGTCCTCTATCTCCAGGGGGTAAAGATAAAGATTTTTTACTGTCTAATTGTGTCATTTTTGATTGATTAAAATTAAAGATTGATCTATTAATTTTTAATTTTAAAATAAAAAGGGGCAATATTGCCCCTTCAAACCAACTTTAAAAAAATGAGTTAAACTACACTAAAAACAATCACAAACCCTAACACTGCCCCAAATACAATTAAGGCATAAAATTGGGCGCGACCATTTTCTAGATACTTCAAACCTTCCCCACTCACTAAAGTAGCTAAACCAGTCAAATTAACCGCGCCATCAATAACACGATAATCCACTTCCATAATTTGACGGGCTAAGCGACGACATCCCATAACAAATACATTATTGTAAACATCATCGAAATACCACTTATTGAGGGAAAATTGATACAACGCAGGAAACTTATCCGCGATCGCTTTGGGATCAATTTTGTGTTGTAAATACATCAAAGAAGCGATGGTAATACCAATTAAAGCAATACCAACAGAATTTCCGGCCATGATACCAAACTCCGTCCAGTCGAAGTGAGAAACCTCTTCTATAACCTCTCCTGGGGCGTATATAAAGCCCTCAAAAGTATTATCCCAAGGTTTACCCAATAAACCGATCAACGTGGAAGGAACGGCTAAAATAAGCAGGGGTAAGGTCATAGTCAAAGGAGACTCATGGGGATATTCGCTATGGCCATGATCATCGTGACCATGATCTTCGCTATCATGATCCAATTCCTTCACATCCATTGCCCCAGGACCAAACACAGGAGCAACTGCTGCGGATAACTCGGCCCGAATGTCCATATCATTGCCTCGGAAGTCTCCTTCAAAGGTCATAAAATACATCCGGAACATATAAAAAGCGGTTAAACCGGCAGTTAACCAACCCACTAACCATAAACTGGGGTTCGCTTCAAAGGCTAAGCCTAAAATCTCGTCTTTTGACCAGAAACCAGCAAAAGGAGGAATTCCACAAATAGCTAAAGTTCCGATCAAAAACGCTAAGGAAGTCAGGGGCATATATTTTCTCAGTCCCCCCATTAAACGCATATCCTGGGCCAAGACCGGATCATGTCCAACAACCTCTTCCATGCCATGAATAACAGACCCAGAACAAAGGAATAACATCGCTTTAAAATAAGCATGGGTCATCAGGTGAAACAGTCCAGCAGTATAAGCACCGATACCCATAGCCATCACCATGTAACCCAGTTGGGAAATCGTCGAGTAAGCTAAACCCTTCTTAATATCGTTTTGAGTTAAAGCGATGGTTGCACCTAAAAAGGAGGTGACGGCCCCAGTCCAAGCAATAGTTGTCATGGCTACAGGGATGTTCTCAAACACAGGATACATCCGCGCTACCAAGAATACACCTGCTGCTACCATGGTCGCAGCGTGAATCAAGGCAGAAATAGGTGTGGGGCCTTCCATTGCGTCTGGTAGCCAAACATGAAGGGGAAACTGTGCCGATTTAGCCACAGGTCCAAGGAAGACTAAGACAGCGAATAATGCTGCTAATGCCGGGGCGATCATTCCTGAAGAAACTAACCCTTCTAAACGTTCCCCCATCAGATCAAATTCAAAGGTTCCGGTTGCCCAGTAAATACCTAACATTCCCAGAAGCAGGCCGAAGTCACCGACACGGTTGGTGACAAAGGCTTTTTGGCAAGCATCGGCCGCTGCTTTGCGATCGAACCAGAAACCGATGAGAAGATAGGAACACATCCCCACCAGTTCCCAGAAGATATATACCTGCACTAAATTAGGACTGATTACTAAGCCCAACATGGACGCGCTAAAGATACTTAAGTAAGCATAAAAGCGGACATAACTTGGATCGTGGGCCATGTAACCATCGGTATAAACCATCACCAAAAAGGCCACTGTGGTGACAATGACACACATCAAGGCACTAATATGATCCAGGGTGTAACCCATTTGTAGAGTAAAATTGCCGGCTGCTGCCCATTCGATCATCTTAGTGTATTCTTCATGACCTTGGATTTGACTCCACAACAGGGCAAAAGATAACACCATCGACGCGCCTATCAGGGAAATAATAAATACTGCGTTGACTTGTCTGAGGCGGTTGGTTGCTTCATTAAAGGAAATTAAGCCTAAGCCCACCAGCATCGCCCCCAACAAGGGCAACACTGGAATAAGCCAGGCGTATTGATAAAGAGGTTCCATAGAGTAATGCCTAAGTTATTTGTTTTGCTACATAAAACCGATACAATGCGCCATCATAAGACACATTAAAGTTTACTTCCTGCTTCACCCAGAACCGTCGCCGGTAACGGAGTTCAATACGCGCCCACAGGTGGCGCGTCCAGTCCCCCTCTGTCCACAGGCTAACACGGTATAGCCTACCGGTTGATTAGCTAACACTTTAGCTCCACCTTAGTGGATAGATAACGCTAACCCTTCAGTTATAGACTTTTTTTAAGGAATTCTTCAACGAATCAAGGCACAGACCGTCTCCCCACACTCCCCCTCTCCCCCTCTCCCCACCAAACTCCAAAGATAATTTTTCTATAAAAAGGCAATAAGATTTTCTAATTTTTATCGACTAATTCGAGATATTTACTAAACAATTATACTGAGAATTTCAGTAATTTTACCCTTGGATTTTTTATTAAAGATAAAGAACTTTTTTGTTTCTTTATACTACTCCTAATCTATTTACAAAATCTTTAAAAAATGTTGATTATATAAAGAAATAAATTCTCTGTAAATACTTGCAAAATTAGAAAAAAATGATAAGCTGTTATGTGTAAATCCCCAGAATTATGTTTAACTATTTATTTCTATGAAACTCACTAACCTTCTGCCACTTATCAGAAAAAATAACTATCATAATGGTGCTACGTTGATAGAACTATTATTAGGAAGTAGTTTAAGTTCCTTTGTTGTTGGTCTAGCGGGATGGGGTTTAGTACACTCTACAACCCTTGATCAAAAAGCATCAGCAAAAGGTGATATTCAATATAATTCTAACCGCGCGTTAGAATTTATTGCAGACGAAGTTAAACTAGGTACCAAAATTGAATCTGATGCAGTTGGAGCTTTATCAGAAGCACCTGACTTTACTCTTCCTAATGGAGCAAAACCCATTCTTGTTGTACAAGTACAAGGTTTGGAGCAACCGGTTATTTACTATACAAAACAAGCAGAAGGTATTTGGGATGGTCCTTATATGATGGAGCGATGGGGTCCTGATTTTAATGCAGAGGGAGAATATTATCCAACGCAAATTAATGACCCTAAAACTTGGAAAGCTCATGTTGTAATGGATAGAATTGATGACACACCAGAAACTCCAAATTGTCCCAGAGATTGGCGAGCAAGTAATAGTAATTCAACTCGAGGATTTAATGCTTGTGTTAATCCCAATGAAAAACTGGTAAAACTGAACATAGCAACTACTGTGGATAACAAAACTTGGCAGAATAATGTTAATTATCAAGTTGAAACTATGGCTTTTGCTAGAAGTAGTATGTTTACTATTATAAGTAAAAAGTTAATTCCTAATACACCTTCTGATATCACGTTTGAAGTTTTAGGAGGTGAGATTACTTGTGGTACAGGAGGGGGAAATATTCCTGTTCAAACGAATCTTTATATTAATGAAAATAAGCAAACTTGGAACACGAATTCTGCTTTAACTTTACCCAATCAAGCAGCCGGAACTACTTTTGATGTGGAATCAATTTCAGGGGATGGCTCAATTTGTAATGGTTTAGGAATGACTGTGTCTACCACTGATGAGAATACATCACAGCTTCAGGTTTTGGTTAATGGTGACGATGTCCCTAATATTACCCCTTTTGCTAATCAAAATACTATTGATTTCTTTTTACAACAGTATGTAGAAAATGGCAAAATAAAAATTGCTGAAAACCAGGCTATCTATTTATTTGAGTTAGGAGTAACTAATCAAAACTCACCCGCTTTTGATTTACAAGATAATGTTGTTTTGGCAACGGTTGAACCGTCTAATTAACTTTTCTCTTGTTTATTAGAGTCTTATCCTCATCAAATTTTCTTGACAGCAAAAATCTCTTCTACACTCAATTTTAACTCAGAAAAAATCAACGATTAGATTCTCTGTTTTTCTCTAAAAAATCTTTTTTCGTAGTGATCGCCTTCTAAAGATACCGTCATTAACGATGGAGTTTAAAAATCAACAACGGGTTAAGGTGGATTATTTCGGTGTAGCAATATTATTTTTGTTGGGAGTTGTACAATAATTTAATTTTTACTTGAAACACATTTTTGTATTTTTGTCAAGTTATAAGCAATCACACTTAGCTATTATTTAGTACAAAAGTTCAAAATAAGTACTGAAAATAGTAATTTATCCCTTAAACAGGAAGCTACAATAACGAAAGAATCATAGTTATAGATGCTTTTCTGAAAATTACACAGAAAGGCTACAGATTTTTATTCTTGTCCATCATACCACAAAGGCTTGACTTCGTTACTTATTAAGAATAATTTTCATTAGTTGTCAAGAGCAGTAAAATACGAATCTTTTATATTTTAAAATTTAATAAAATAAAAGATAATAAAAACTTATATAATGAGGCGATTTATGATCATTTCAGCAAAATAGTTCACTTGTCCCTTCCATATTTAGTGTCTTATGCCTAATATTGTAGATCCAAACGCTACATATAGAGCATGGTCAGTATCAATCTTAAGTTTTGGCCTTGCGTTATGAAGTTTGTCGGAATTCAATTGTCGGGAGAAGGAAAATGAACCATCAACAAGAATGGTTAAATAGTTGCGTTGATCAGCAAGTAATAGAACTAAATGTAAGGAGCTTAGAAGGGATGTCCCCTTGCGAGCATTTATTATACTCAGATGAGCTTCCCCGACGGAACGATGGCAGACTAAGTAACTATATTTTACAGCGTTATCAACACACAGAATTAGGGGGTTGGTGGTGTTCAGGAATTGATGTGATGACGGGAGATAAGGACCTTTGGGGATGTTTTAAACCGGAGCAACCACGCTTAAGTTATGACCAGGGTAAACCCATCAAGTATGAACATCCACCCCAAACCACTACAGGTATCTTTGCTTTAAGAGTCCCCTTACATCTTTGGAAGACTATTGCGCAACAGTATGACATTGAGTTTACCCCGGACATGGTTGATTACAGGCAACCAGACGGAGGCTTTTGGCAATGGGTGATAGCTCATCCTTCTATTCCCCTTTGTATTACAGAAGGAGCCAAAAAAGCAGGAGCTTTATTAAGTGCCGGATATGTAGCGATCGCTCTTCCTGGGATTAATAATGGTTATCGTACCCCCAAAGATAAACAAGGAAATCGTATCGGTAAATCTTATTTAATTCCTCAGTTACAGAAGTTAAGTTCTGGGAGAAGAGAAATTTATCTAACTTTTGATCAAGACAGTAAACCCAATACTATCAAAGCGGTTAATCATGCCATTAGAAAGTTAGGTTATTTGTTAAGCCAAACAGGATCTAAAGTTAAAGTGATACATTGGCAACCAGAGCAAGGTAAAGGGGTGGATGATCTGTTGTTTCATCAAGGCAAAAAAGTCTTTGATGACTGTTATCAAAAATCCTTACCATTAGAGTTATGGAAAGCAAGAGAGTTTACCCAATTAACCCATGGAGTAAGTGTAGAGGTTAATAGTCGTTATCTTCCTAATTTAGTTATTCCTGATACGGCCAAATTAATTGGTATTAAGTCTGCTATTGGTACAGGGAAGACCGAAGCATTAGCAAAAATTGTTCGACAAGCGATCTGCAATAAGCAAAAAGTTTTAGTTATCGGCCATCGCATTAAATTAGTTGAACAGTTATGTCAACGTTTTGGACTTCCTTATATTACAGATATCAAGGATAATTCTTTTGGTAAATCATTAGGGTATGGATTATGTATTGACTCTTTACACGAAAATTCTCAAGCTAATTTTAATCCTGAAGACTGGCAAGATGCGTTAGTTATTATTGATGAAATAGAACAAGTTATTTGGCACGCTTTAAACTCCCAAACCTGTAGCAATAAACGTGTTGATATTTTGAAATGTTTTAAGCAACTTATGCAAACTATTGTAGGCAGTCAAGGTAATATTTTTGTTGCTGATGCTGACTTAAGTGATGTTTCCTTGGACTACTTAATAGCTTTATCAGGAATTGATATAAAACCGTTTATTATTCAAAATTATTGGAAACCAGCCCAAAAAGAAACATGGTCAGGTTATCATTATCCAGAAACAACCCCTAAACGTTTTCTTAAAGATTTAGTCGAACATATTCGAGAAGGAGGTAAACCATTTATTTGTTTATCTGCTCAAAAACTTACTAGTAAATGGGGAACTCAAACCTTAGAATCTTATTTCAAAAAACAATTTCCTGATGCTAAAATTTTACGCATTGATTCCCAATCATTAACCGATCCCAATCATCCTGCTTATCAATGTATTACCCAACTTGATGAGGTATTAATTAACTATGATATTGTTTTAAATAGTCCCGCTATTGAAACAGGAATTAGTATTGATATAAAAGAACATTTTAGTTCAGTTTGGTGTCTTGCTCAAGGAGTACAAACTCCCACATCTGTAATTCAATCTTTAGGAAGAATAAGAGATAATATACCCCGTTATCTTTGGTTAGCTTCCTATGGATTTAATAAAGTAGGAAATGGAGCAACATCTATTCCTATTTTATTAACATCAGGTCATCGTTTAACCAACTTAAATATTAGATTATTACAACAATCTGATTTAGAATCATTAGACGACTTAGATACAGGTTTTCAAGCAGAATCTTTATTATGTTGGGGAAAAATAGCTGTAAGAGTTAATGCACAAATGATTCATTATCGAGAAACAATAATCAGAATTATTCAATCCAAAAATCATCGAATAGATATATCTAAAAGAAAGAAAAAAAATAAGACAAAAACAGTAAATAAAAGCAAAACAAAATATCCTAAGGCAAACAATAAACTCATAGAAACTATTGAAGAAGTAAGACGCAAAAATTATCAATTAGAATGTGAACAAATTGCTCAATCTCCAGACTTAAACGAGACAGAATATCAAAAAATAAAAAAATCTTTAATAAAAACCAATAAAGAAAGAAGAAAAATAAAAAAATATGATTTAAAACGTCGTTATTGTCTTCCAGTTACTCCTAAATTAGTCGCTTTAGATAATGAAGGTTGGTATCAAAAAATTAGACTACATTACTTCTTAACAAAAGGCCGCAATTATTTAGCAGATAGAGATGCAATGAATGCTAAACAATTAATTGAAAAAGGACAAGGAAGTATCTTTTTACCCGATTTTAATAATAGTCAATTTGGTGCAATTATTGGCACAATGGAAGTATTAGGACTTCCTGTGTTATTAAAAGATATTAATCGTAAGTTAATCAATATTGATTCAGATTTAATAAAGATGGCAACCTTGGCTATCAATAATAGACAAGACATAAAAACAATTATGGGAATTGGTATTGCCAAAAATGCTAGTCCAATTACTATTATTAGACGACTTTTAGATAAAATAGGATATGGTTTAACCTGTTGTGGAACCAAAACAATAAATAAGAAAAGAGTACGACTTTATCAAGTCGTTACTCCCAATGATGAACGAGAACAAGTCTTTCAACAATGGCTATTAAAAGACCAAAATACTCCAGGAACTTCTGAACCTTGGTTTGAAGCTTATCTCTTGCCAAAATCTCAAAATGAAGATATCTCAAATAGTAGTAAACATATTCAGTTGAGTCTAAATTTTGCTACTGAATAGGAGATGGGGAGATGGGGAGATGGGGAGACGGGGAGATGGGGAGATGGGGAGATGGGGAGACGGGGAGATGGGGAGATGGGGAGATGGGGAGACGGGGAGTCAATCCATTCCTCAACTATTAATAAACATAAAAATTCTACATTTTTATGACTTAATTCTAAATTTATTCGATCCTTTCTTCAATTTCCGCCGGTTTTTTCATAACCAGGGGCTTTTTCTCCAACTCTGGCAAAGCTAATACCTCCCGTTGGTGTTGTTTAACAGGTGTAGGCATTAACATGGGTAAAGGTTCTTGATCTTCGTCTTCGCGCCAGTAACTCGCCACAGGTAACGTATGTTCTAAATCTTCTAAGAGTCTGGGAATGATCATCATGGCGTGTAATTCGCCAATTTTCTCCGCTTCGTGCATTCCTGCTTCAATGGCTACGGCCACATTGGCAACTGTTCCGCGAATAATAGCCGTACAGAGTCCATCACCAATAATCTCGTAAGAAGCCAACTGCACATCAGCCGACTTTAACATCGCATCAGCCGCACCAACCATAGCAGGAAAGCCTCTGGTTTCGATCAGTCCGATAGAACGATTACTGAGACGACTATAACCCTGTTGTTGTTGGGCCATTTCTACTAAATGACTCCCAATAGGAAAAACTGCCTCTAGATTAGGCATAGGACGAGGAATGACCAACTTAGAAATTAATTGACCGAACTTTTCCGCCGTTTTTGCCCCTTCTTCCACCGCTAAACGAACATTAGCCACCTTACCCCGTACAATAGCGGTACAGTGTCCACTACCGATTTTTTCGTATCCCACTAAGGTCACATCTGCTGATTTGAGCATCATATCGGCAGTTCCGACAATGGCAGGGAAACTATGGGTTGAAATAAGGCCAAGTGCGCTATCACTGGGTAAGTGAGATGATTTCATGCTAGATTGTGATTGTGAGGCGTAACGGTGGTTAGAATTAGCAAGACTTGTCATTTAATCCTGTCCGTATTGGTAGGTGGTGAAGGGTAATATCAAATTTTGTTTATATATTTCTATCTTAGTTTATTTTTTTTGATATACAGTGCCGATAGGCACGCTTATTTTTTCATATAAAACTGATAATAGTTGATTTTAGGTTAACTCATCAACTCAATGGTGTTAGAGGGGTGATGGGACTTTGACATTAAAGCATCCTTAAAATTTTGCTAAAAGAGAACGATAACTTAGCTGAACCGATAAAATAAGGAAGGTTAGTCGTTAATAACGATATTCACTCGCTCAGGGGATGAACCCCTTAAAGTTGAATTTACCCATCAATGTCAGCAAAATTGCCAAAATTATCCTGACATCATCGATCGTTTCGATGGGTCTTGTTACTTAACATTACCTTTGAATCGCAAAAAGTCCTTCGAGGTTGCTACTAATTATGGTTGGTGAAGCGTCACAGTCCACAGTTAAAGAGATTAACGAGATTAACGAGATTAACATTTTTTCAACATCCGATCTATTCTTACGTCAGCGTCTAGAATTAGTGGAAAGTTTATGGGAATCAGTATTAAAAGCTGAATGTGGTCTAGAATTAGTAGACTTGTTAAAAAAATTACGAAAAATCTCCTCACCAGAAGGACAAGTTACCAATCAACCCAAAACCTCCATCAATGAACTCATAGAAGAGTTAGAACTTAACGAAGCTATCCGCGCAACTAGAGCATTTGCCCTATATTTTCAGTTAATTAATATTGTTGAACAACATTACGAACAAAGAGATCAACAACTGAACCGACGAGCTACCTATCAAGCATCAGAAAAAGCTAGAGAAAATAATAAAATAGGAGAAAAACAAAGTAATGGCTCATTTGGAGCCGACTTATTAGAAAAAGCCCTAGTTGGAGAAACAAAAAGTCAAGAAAAAGGCGGAACCTTTCACTGGTTATTCCCCCAATTAAAACGCTTAAACGTCCCCCCCCAACAAATTCAACGATTATTAGAACAACTCGATATACGCCTCGTTTTTACCGCTCACCCCACCGAAATTGTTCGTCATACCATCAGACTCAAACAAAGAAGAATAGCCACCTTGCTGCGGCGTTTAGACCAAGCAGAAGAAGCATTTAGGGGCATGGGTCTAAATAGTTCCTGGGAAGCAGAATCAATCACGGAACAACTCAACGAAGAAATACGCCTCTGGTGGCGTACTGATGAACTGCATCAGTTTAAACCCAGTGTTCTCGACGAAGTAGACTACACCCTACACTATTTTGATGAAGTGTTATGTAATGCCCTACCCCAACTCTCTCAAAGACTGCAACAGGCCCTAAACGCAAATTTTCCCTGGATTAAACCCCCCCATAATACCTTCTGTCGCTTTGGGTCATGGGTAGGAGGCGATCGCGACGGAAACCCCTTCGTTACAACAGACATCACCTGGCGAACCGCTTGTTATCAACGCAACTTAATTCTAGAAAAATATTTAGCAGCCATCGAAGATTTAACAGAAATTTTAAGCTCATCTCTGCACTGGAGTAACGTTTCTCAGGACCTCTTAGACTCCCTAGAACGCGATCGCGTGGCCATGCCTGAAATATACGATCAACTAGCTATCCGCTATCGCCAAGAACCCTATCGCCTTAAATTAGCTTATGTTCAAAAACGACTAGAAAATACACGCGATCGCAACAATCATCTGGCCAAACCTGAACAACAACAAATTTTAAGCGAAGAAACCCCCCAAAATATCTACCAGTCCGGGGCAGAATTTGAAGCAGAATTACAACTAATTAAACGTAATTTAGAAGAAACGGGCTTAAAATGCCAAGCATTAGAAAATCTGCTTTTTCAAGCGCAAATGTTCGGCTTTACCCTAACACAATTAGATTTTCGCCAAGAATCTTCCCGTCACTCAGAAACCATTCAAACCATTGCCAATTATTTAAACATCTTACCCCGTCCCTACGGAGAACTATCCGAAGCAGAAAAAGTCAATTGGTTAGTAGGGGAACTACAAACCCGTCGTCCCTTGATACCTATGGAAATGCCCTTCGATGAGAAAACCATCGAAACCATCGAAACCATGCGGATGTTGCGCTACTTACAACAAGAATTTGGCATAGAAATTTGTCAAACCTATATCATTAGTATGACCAACGATGTCAGCGATGTCCTAGAAGTATTATTATTAGCCAAAGAAGCCGGACTATACGACCCCGGAACCAGTACCACCACCATTCGCATCGTTCCCCTCTTTGAAACCGTAGACGACTTAAAACGGGCCCCTGAGATCATGGAAGCCTTGTTTAAATTACCCTTATATCGTGCTGCTTTAGCTGGAGGGTACGACTACTTAGACGAAGACAAAAAAGAACAATTACCTCCCCCTGAACTGCAACCGGCAAACCTACAAGAGATCATGGTAGGTTACTCCGACAGTAACAAAGACTCAGGTTTCCTCAGCAGTAACTGGGAAATACATAAAGCCCAAAAATCCCTACAAAAAGTTGCAGAACCCTACAATTTAGCCTTAAGACTGTTTCATGGTCGTGGTGGTTCCGTAGGACGAGGAGGAGGGCCAGCTTACGCTGCTATTTTAGCCCAACCCACCGGCACCATTAACGGACGCATCAAAATCACCGAACAAGGGGAAGTCTTAGCCTCTAAATACTCCCTACCGGAACTCGCTTTATATAACCTAGAAACGGCAACTACGGCGGTGATCCAAGGAAGTTTACTGGGCAGTGGGTTCGATGATATTGACCCTTGGAACGAGATCATGGAAGAATTGGCCAGTAGTGCCAGAAAAGCCTATCGTAGTTTGATTTATGAACACGCGGACTTCTTAGACTTCTTCCTCTCTGTCACCCCTATCCCCGAAATTAGCCAATTACAGATTAGTTCTCGCCCGGCCAGACGGAAAAGTGGTAAAAAAGATTTAAGTACCTTACGGGCTATTCCTTGGGTGTTTAGTTGGACCCAAAGTCGTTTTCTGTTGCCAGCTTGGTATGGTGTCGGAACCGCGTTAGAAAACTTTTTAGAACAGGAACCCGAGGCAAATTTGAAATTGTTTAAATATTTTTACTTGAAATGGCCATTCTTTAAAATGGTTATTTCTAAAGTAGAAATGACCCTTTCTAAAGTAGATTTACAAATTGCTCACCACTACGTTAAAGAACTTTCTAACCCCGAAGATATAGAACGATTTGAAAAGGTATTTGAGCGTATTTCCCAAGAATATTATCGTACCTGTCAGATGATTTTAAACATCACTGGAAACACCAAATTATTAGATGGAGATGTCAGTTTACAGCGATCGGTACAGTTAAGAAATGGAACTATTGTTCCCCTTGGTTTCTTACAAGTATCTCTCTTGAAACGATTACGTCAATATACTCGTCAAGCAGAGTCAGGAGTTATCCACTTCCGTTATTCTAAAGAAGAATTATTACGGGGTGCATTACTAACCATTAATGGTATTGCTGCAGGAATGCGGAATACTGGTTGATACTTTGAATTATTATTAATTGACCTATGGACAATCGTTTTAAAGTCATTGAAATTGTTGATCTGATCATCAGACTATTTCTGATTGGATTATTATTAGCTTGGTGTTTTCTACTCATTCGTCCTTTTATCGGGATTGTCCTCTGGGGAATTATTTTGGCTATCGCTATTTTTCCCCTATTTTTATGGTTAAAAAACCTTTTCGGGGGACGAGGAAAATTAGCAGGGGTTATCCTAACTTTATTGGGGGTAGGAGTGATTGTTGGACCGGTTAGTATTATTGCTACTATTTTCGTCAATAATGCTCAAACCTTTGCAGATAGTCTTGCTTCTGGTAGTTTAGCTGTTCCTCCTCCCCCCGAAGGAATCGAAACATGGCCAGTGATTGGAGAAAGAATTAATAGGATTTGGGAATTAGCATCGGTTAATTTGGCCTCAGTCTTAGGTAAATTTAAACCCCAGTTAGAAGCATTAACAAAAAACTTATTATTTTTGGCCGCTAATATTGGGGTGGTGTTATTGAAGTTTATTATTTCGATTATTATTGCCGGAATTTTAGTTATGAATGCAGAGAAATTAAATTCTCGTATTAGACAAGTTTTTCTGCGAATAACCCCCAAACAAGGTCAAGAATTTTTACAATTAGCTACTGGTACTATTCGGGGGGTAACACGGGGTATTATTGGGGTTTCTGCGTTGCAAAGTCTTCTTATTGGTATTGGTTTATTACTAGGAGGAATTCCTTTTGCTGGTTTATTAACCCTATTATGTTTAGTTTTGACTATTATTCAAATTGGACCGGGTTTAGTGGTTTTTCCAGCAATTATTTTTGCTTGGTCAACTATGGGAAAGCTTACTGCATTATTGTTTACACTGTGGATGGTTCCTTGTACCTTGGTTGATAATATCCTTAAACCTATATTAATGTCCAAAGGTTTACCTGTTCCCACTATTGTCATCTTAATTGGTGTTTTAGGAGGAACTTTAGTCCACGGAATTTTAGGGTTATTTATTGGTCCAGTTGTTCTTAGTTTAGGGTATGAATTATTAGTTGCTTGGGTTAATCAAGATTTACAACCCAATACCGATTAGTGTTGAGAATGAGTAATTAATAATTATTTCATTAATATAATAACTCAATCTTTGTATAGACATTTAGATGTGCTGTGTCTATACATTAAGATTGAGTCTGGATAAATACCAATATTAAAGAATGCAAAATTAGTTTTTCCAGATAAGGTTAGGGAATCATCAACTAGAAGATAGGTATAGTTAAATTAGCCAAAATTAGTGATCGTGACTGTGTGAACCAGCTACATTCATGACAACTTGATAAAATTCAGGATCACAGGAATCTCCTCTATCACAAATAGTTCCTTGCATTTTTACTACTTCATAAGATGTAAATTCTAAATCTTTATGTGGTCCAGATGGATCTTTCAATTGTTTAATACCTTGAGCGACAGCATCGTCAAAACTTTGGTCAGAACTGGCAATAATGGTGATCACATCTTGATGCTCATTTTTATGAGTGCCTTTCATGATACAAGATCCTTTCTTGATGAACTGCTCTTAATTATGGACTAAAAATGTACTTAATGTCTAGATACAAATATCCCAATTTAAAGGGATAAAAATCCAATAAAATGCTGCAAACTTTATTCTAAGCAGATTTAAGGTTTTTGTTAATTTTTTTATCTTAATTATCTCAAAAATTTATATCTCTGAAATATTTTGTTATATGAATAACTTGAGCTAATTGTGTCTTTTGTGCTTCGTTCCCTTCATTATAAGTTAACTGTTCAAATTGAGTTTTAAAGGATGCAGTAACCCACTAAACCTTATTAACTTGGTGTATTAAGTTATGCAAATACACCCCAAAACTGTTTTCTGTTAAAATAAATACTATCATACTATTCGTATCAAAAAATGACTAAAGTTATGTCACAAGAATTAGTTAATACTGTATTACTGGGTGATTGTAGAGAAGTAATGAAAAAAGTTCCCGATAACTATGTATCTGCTTGTATTACCGACCCTCCCTATAATTATGAATTTATTGGTCATAAATGGGATAATTCAGAAATTCAAAGACGCATGGAAAGAGTTAATAATAAAAACAGCAAGACATTAGTTAAGAATATCCCTTATGGTAGTGGTTTAGCTGGTGGAGTTCGTAATAAGAAATGGTATCAAAGAAACCGTGAGAATATTCTAGATTATGAACATTGGTGTTTTCAATGGGGAGAACAACTTTTTCGCATTTGTAAACCCGGTGCTACCATCCTAGTATTTAATAGTACAAGAACAGTTGCTCATGTGCAAGTTGCCCTTGAAAATGCTGGTTTTTATGCTAGAGATATCATGGTTTATAGACGTTCTAGTGGTATTCCTAAAGGTATTAATATCAAGAAAAAATTAGAACAAAAAGGTTATGATAATGCTGAACAATGGGAAGGTTGGCATAGTTGTTTAAGGAATGAATGGGAAGCTATTTGTATTTTACAAAAGCCATTACAAAATAATTATACAGAAACAGTTTTAAACTATGGAACTGGTTTATTTTTTACTAAAAATGAGCATGGTTTTCAATCCAATATTTTGGAGAATATTCCACGAGATAAACATGAAGACTTTAATATTCACTGTACAGTTAAACCATTAGATTTGATGGAAAAATTAGTAAAAATATTTGTTCCTTCTGTCAATGATTCAATTGTTATTGATCCTTTTGCTGGTTCTGGAACAACTTTACTTGCTGCTAAAAAATTAGGAATTAATTATTTAGGAATTGAATTAGTCCCCGAATATATTAATATTATTAATCAGCGTCTTGATGAGGTTATCTATGTACAGGAAACTCTCGCTTTCTATCAATCAGATATTGCTTAAGATCAAAGTTACTTATTTCTTTGATAAAGTTAAATGACTGATCTCCTCTATATATTTATTTTGAGTATTTGAAATAATAGTAATCGCTTGTTTTGAAAGCATAGAACTTTCATCTAACCACCACAATAATATATGAGTATCAAGAAGATAATTTATTCACTTAAACCCATAAAAATATTTTGTATATCATCAGGTAAAGTATCAAAATCATCAGCAATTTTTACTTTTCCTCGCCAATAACAGGGTTTTCTCGGTTCTAAACTAGATGGTAATTTATCATTTTCTTGTCTTTTTTTTATTTTTATAATAATTGTTTCTTGTTGTTGAATAATCTCCACTTCTTGACTATCTCCTAATATTTCTCTAGGAATTAAGACCCCTTGTTTAGTTACTTTAAGTTTCATAAACCACCTGATAACAGAATTAATTTTTTTTGCTTGACTATATAATAATAACATAATCACTTAAAATATATAATAACTGATAACTGAAAAAACTGATGACTGATAACTGTTCACTGATTACTGATAACGATCGCTTTTGGCTAAAAAATGCTCATATTCCTCTTTGTTTGTTAGAAAATGTTTCCATACAATCCCAAACAAGAGAACAATTGTGTAATGTTGATTTAGAAATAAATCAAGATAAAATTATTTCGATTATTCCTCATACTTCTAAACTCCCAGAATATCCTTATATTGATGTTAAAAAAGGGATTATTTTTCCTTGTTTTCTTGATAGTCATACTCACCTAGATAAAGGCCATATTTGGGAGCGATCGCCGAATGTTTCAGGAACTTTTGAAGAAGCTTTAAATACAGTTAGAAAAGATGCTCAAAACAACTGGAAATCAGAAGATGTTTATAGAAGGATGGAATTTGGATTACAGTGTAGTTATGCTCAAGGAACTATTGCTATTAGAACCCATTTAGATTCTTTTGGAGAACAAGCAAACATTAGTTTTGATGTCTTTCAAGAACTAAAAGATCAGTGGAAAAATAAATTGATTTTACAAGCAGTATGTTTAGTTTCTTTAGACTATTTTTTGACTAAAGAAGGAGAAAATTTAGCCGATTTAGTAGCTAATTATGGACAAGTATTAGGGGGAGTAGCTTATATGAATACTCAACTTGACCAACAACTAGAACAAGTATTTAGTCTAGCAAAAGAAAGAAATTTAGATCTAGATTTCCATGCCGATGAGACCCTAGAGCCTAATTCTATTTGTTTGAAAAAGATTGCAGAAACTGCTATAAAATATCAATTTAAAAACCAAATTACTTGTGGTCATTGTTGTAGTTTATCTCAACAGGAACCTGAATTAAGACAAGAAACTATTAACCTAGTAAAAGAAGCAAATATTAATATTATTGCCTTGCCAATGTGTAACTTATATCTGCAAGATAGAACCCCAAACTATACCCCAAAAATGCGAGGAATTACCGATATTTATGAACTAAAAAAATATAGTATTCCTGTTGCTTTTGCCAGTGATAATTGTCGAGATCCTTTTTATGGTTTTGGCAATCATGACGGGTTAGAAGTATTAAAAGAATCAGTAAGAATTGGTCATTTAGATACCCCTTATGACAACTGGGTTAGTAGTATTAATAAAGTTCCGGCACAGTTGATGAACTTACCCAATTTAGGCAAAATAGCTATAGGATTAAATGCAGATTTAATAATATTTAAAGCCCGTTATTTTAGTGAATTATTTTCCCGCCCTCAAAGCGATCGCAAGGTGATGAGAAACGGTAAATTCATAGATACTACTTTACCTGATTATAGCCAGTTAGATGATTTAATTTTCTCCTCTCAAGTATAATTTAGACTTATTTTTTATAAAAAAAATCCCACCCTTGAAAATGGGTAGAATTTTTTGTAATAATTAACTAATATTTTAGTTCATCTAGTGTATTCAATCAGTTCTCTTCTAGCACCAATTAAGTAAAATACTTGCATAGAATTATCACTGAAACCATAATGATGTTTATCACAAACATCATACCTTTCTCCATTATAAAAAGTGTATCGATCTTGAATCACACATAAACTGACTGTTTGGATATCTTCCTCTTCTAAATCTAATAAATAAGTACGTTCTACGGTTTGATCTCGGTCAACTTCTATATAAGTGTACCAATTATCGGGATAGACCATACATTCCCCGGGTTGGACTAACCACCATCCCTTAGTCACCCAAGTATCGTCATTATTGATATAAGCACCGGAAACACGGATAATTTCATTGCGATAATTACACAATTCTGCTCCTTGCGCTATTTTAGGAGATAAAGCTAATTCTCCTAACCCTGCACCCAGGATCATTAATGAGCATAAACCAAGTGATTTCTTCACCATTTTTCCTCCTCAACAGTAGCTTGGTGAGTTATTTTTTGTTTCACCACTAATTATAGTTCAATCATAATCAAGGAAACATTAACATCGACATAGATGAACTTTCTTTATATTTCTCGCGAAAAAGGGATAAGTTAATATATTACTGATCAGAGATATCTAATTTTGTCACTGTCCAAACATTGCCAATTTTAAGTGAGGTTTTGTTATCTTCCATGAAGGGGTCTAATTCCCAATTTCTATTTTGCTTTAATTGATTGGACATCTTTTTTGATGGTTTAAAGAGAACAATATCACTATAATCTTTATAGATTTTACCTTGATTATTGATCAGAAAAACATATCCTTGACGGGTTAAATGTGAATAGACGTTTTCATTTAACATATAACTCATGGTCAGAGCATCTCCCCAATCTTCATAAATTACCACTGGACGGGATAATTGATTGATTTCATTGGCAATATACGGATAATCTGGCGCTCCAAAGGCCCACCAACTTTGTGCAGTAGAAATCACGTAACAAGATAAGATTCCTCCCACAATTAAAAAAGATAAAATAGTATTTGATAGTTTTTTCTTCCAAACAGATCTAGACTCGAATAATAAATAAAGTCCATAGACCACTATAAGTTGAATTCCAACCACATAAGTTAGCATATAGCGAAGACGGCCAGAAAAAGCATTACCTGTCAATAAATCTCTTAACATAAGCAAACCACCACCACCAATAATCAAACTAAATATGAAAAGATTGATAGATGTTTTTCCTTTCTTAAAAAGATAAAAAAGACAAAATCCCAAAATTAATAAAATAGTTACCCTAAAGATACGATTAGGATATCTAAAAATTCGCGTCCAGAGAATCCAATGGTCATTGAAGTCAACAAAAATTCTGGTAATTCCATTAATCCAACCTTTGACTAAAAGGCCTAAAGACTGACTTGCACCGACAGGTTGAGCAACAGAATATTCAAACAAACCAGATTTAGATAAAAATAATATAAACCAAGGAGAGAATAGAGCAAAACCGATACTACTATATGTAAGGTAAAGTATTGTTGTTTTACTGAAGCGAAATTTCTCTCTCAAAATTATGTAAATTCCATCTGCAATTAGGGTAAATCCAAAAATCAAATGAGAATATAAGCCAAAAGCAATAGTGATGGCATAAATTACCCAATCTTTATGATTTTTTCTTCTAATAGCTCTTAATAAAGCAGCACTAGAAATTAAAATTGCAGCAGTAGTTAAGCTATAGGTTCTAACAATTTGTGCATACTGTAAATACAAGGGTGACACAGAAAGTAGAGCCGTTCCTATCCAAGCAATTCTACTTGATTGAAACAATTCCCAGCATAACCAATACATTCCACCTAACGAAAAAAGACTAATAAATGCAGAAAAACTTTTATTAATTATAGAAGCTTCCTGAAAAAAATTGGAAAAAAATCTCGACCAAATTTGCATTCCAATTGAATACAAAGGAGGAAAAACATAAGGCTTTTCAACTAGCCTTTTAATAGATTGATTTAAACTCTCTTCTTTATTAAAATGCTGATAACGTTGAAGTTGATCTGGAGCTACAATCTTGACATCGATAATATCTTCAACATAACGTCCAAAAATGTTGGTTGTACTAAAAGTTTCATCAAGAGAGTACATCTTTCCATCTAAGTTATTAAATCGCAATAATACTCCAAGAATTATTGCCGTTATGATAAGTATTTTAAAAAATATTGAAAAATCTTGTAAACTTTTCTTGAAAGGATCCAAAATATGTGTAAGATTCATATATATAGTTATTTAGCTAGTTAGTAATACAATTTTCTTACCTAATTTTAGCGCGTCCTTTCGGAGAAAGCAAAAAGTAAAAAATCAAGAGTAAAAACTTAGCCAGAATCGCACGTTTCCAAGGCGAGAAAACCTTACAAGAGTCGCTTTCCAGTTAGGTTTCAAGTATCTTCATTTATGAAGAGGAAGATCATTGTTTAAATTCCCTTCCTTTAGTAATAGGTAAAACTCTTGACTTTGAAGTTCTAACTTTTGATTTATGAACTTTTGAGGCTTGGGGCAAGATTTGGGAAGAATTATAGCATCTTTTGCCTAACAAAAAAGTTGATTGCTAATTGTGCATTATCCATTATCCATTATCCATTGATAAAGCCTTAGCGAGTTGAACATGAAGTTTATGACTAGCTTTATAGGCTAAAAAATGAGCTTGAGGAACAGTTCCTAATAAACTCAAATCGCCGATTAAATCTAAGAGTTTATGACGCACTGGTTCATTTTCAAAGCGTAAAGGAGGATTAAGCCAACCCGAGCGATCGCAGACTAAAGCGTTGTCTAAACTACCCCCTTTAATTAACCCTGATTGTTTTAACTGTTCGATTTGATCAGCAAAGCCAAAAGTTCTAGCCGGGGCGATAAACTCTTGGAATGATTCTTGTTTGGGGTTCCAACTAACCCATTGATTGCCGATCGCTTCGTAAGGATAATCAACACCGTAGCTAAAGCGGATTTCTGGGGCAGGAATAGCGGCAACAAAAGCATCTCCATCCCTAACCCATACAGGTTCGGTGATCGGGCTTCCTATGACCATTTCCGAGGGACTCAGACCAGATTCAACCATAGCCTCTAGCCAATTTTTAGCCGAACCGTCCAATAAAGGAACTTCGGGCCCGTCGATTTCAATACAAGCATTTTCGATACCACACCCATTTAAAGCGGCCAATAAATGTTCCACAGTGCGAACTGTTGCCCCCTCAGCCATTAATTCTGTGGATAATAAGGTTTGATTCACCGCCGAAACAGTAGCGCGAATGATTGGTTTTTCAGGTAAATCAACCCGAACAAAATAACGGCCTTGGTTGCCATAGTTAGGCAAAACTTTGACTTGAGTTTTTGCCCCAGAATGTAAACCAATCCCCGATACACTAAAGCCTTTTTCTATAGTAGATGCCATTTTAAACTCCATTAAAACCTCTCTCCAATCCCAAAATGAACACGAGAGTCTCCTTCATCATTAATCCCAAAATCAACCCGAATTGGTCCCACTGGAGATTGAATCCTTACCCCCAGGCCATAACCATAACCATCACTGGGTAATGCTCGAACTACCCCAGGAATACCACGGACAGAACGTTGAGACTTAATAGTTGTCCCATAATCGACGAAAACAGCAGCCCCAACCGCCGGAATAATAGGAAATCTGTATTCTGCCGTCGCCTGAAAATAACTGCGTCCGGTGCCTAATTCCCCTTCTGCATAACCCCGTACTGAGTTACTACCACCAATGACAAAAGCCTCATAGGGGGGTAAATCTTCCAATACGGTTCCAGCTTGTACATTAAACGCCAAAGCCTGGGGTTTGGGTTGATCGTCTTCAATAAATCCTAAATCGATCAAATTTAGGGGTAGAAAATAACTATAATTTCCGCGCAAACGGGTGAAAAGAATACTTCCCGAACCCACAGGAAGGGTTTGTTCTATACCTAAGCGAAGAACATAACCACTGGTGGGACGTAAGGGGTTATTACGAAAATCTTGAGCCGCCGCAAAGCTGAGGGTTAATAAGTCATCCCGTCCCGAATCACTAAAGGCCAGGGGTTGTTCCGGAAAACCATTAAGAGGGGCAGATAGAGGTGCAATATCCCCGTCAGCGTTTTCGATTTGTACCCGTTGATAGTTAACCCCAGCGGTGAGTCGCCAGTCTGGTTTAGTGAAGGGATCATCGGCTATGGGACGGGCAAAGGAAATACCGCCCCCTGTACGAATCACCCGAGGACTGTCAAACCCGTTGAGGGTTCTAATAGAGGTGTCATCCCCATCAAAGACCAGGGAAATAGTCCGACGACGGAACCCGTTAACTGTATAGGCGGTACGGAAAGGATCACCAGCAATCCAAGGATCGGTAAAACTGACATCCAGCAACAGTTCCCTTTCCCCAACTTGTACTTCACCCCCGATGGTTTGACCGTTACCCCCTAAGTTTTGTTCTTGGTAACTAATGGTTCCAAACAGTCCACTACTGGAACTAATTCCTGTCCCTGCGGCCAACGATCCGGTGTTACCTTCAACAACATCGACGTTGACGATCACTTCTCTGGGGTCTTCCCCTGGACTGAAGGAAACCCGCACATCTTCAAATAGTCCTAAACCAAAAATCCTTTGTAGGTCAAACTGTGCCGTTCTTCTGTTAAAGACGGTGCCAGGTTTTAGCTGCATTTCACGGGTAACGATAAAGTCACGGGTTCGTCCTTCTAGAGGTTCGTCTTCCGCATCAAAAAAGCGTACCTGAATGTTTTCGATTACCCCTTCAGCAATTACCAAGGTGACAATGCCATCTTCGCTGACTTGGGGGGAACCAATGACTTGCGCTAGATCAAATCCTTGTTGGGCGTACCATTCGTTAATGGCGGCGATTCCTTGTTGAAGATCCCGTAAGTTTAGGGTTTTACCGTATTGATCTGCAAAAATTTCTTGAACTTTTTCGGGGGGTAAAGCCCGTTTATCTTCCACGTCTGGTACGGTACTGACCACCACTTGCTCTAAAGTGGGGTTGACTTCGACGGCGTAAGTGATTCTTACCCCTAAAGGTGTGTCAGCAGGGGTCACTTCCACGTTAGCGAAGAAACCCGTAGCATAAATGGCGTTTACGTCTTCTTGGAGTTGGGAACGGGTGGCCGTACGCCCTGGACGGGTTTGAATTGTGTTATAAACTAGGTTTTCTAATTCTTGATCAGCCCCTTCAACCACCACTTCCACTACTAAGACCCGGGGTTCTTGTTCGGTGGTTTGTATTTCTTCGGTTTCTCCTTCGGGGGCCGGAATTACTTCCGGGGTGGGAACCACTGGAACATCAGGACTTTGGGGATCTTCACTGTTACTAGGAGGGGTTGTTTGTTGGGCTATTTCTTGTTGTTGACTGAACTCGGCTGCGATCGCTTGTTGGTCTATTTCTTCTTGGTCACTGAACTCGACGACAATCGCTTGATCTAGGTTGGCCTGGTATACACTATCCACGGTCGATTCTGGAGCTAAACCTTCATCTTCTGGCATGGCTTTAGCCGACTGAGAAGGGGGCTGAGAGGTTGCTTCGACTGCTTTGATATGAGTAACATTAGGATAAGGGTTAGCTGCCTCTGGGGACTCTTCTAACGGGGAATCTGAGGGGATGGAATCTTTATTTTCAGCAGCAACAACTGGGGTTGTTTTGTCAGTTGCTTCTTTGATTGTGGAAACTTTGGGATAAGGTTCAATGGTATCCTCAGACTCCTCTAACCAGGGATCTTCGAGGATTATCGGGTTATAATCTCTGGCTATTGGTTCCTTAATCTCATTTTGGGACTTCTCAGGGGAAGATGTGGCATCTTTAATATCAGAAACCTTGGTATAAGGCTCAACTTTTGTCGAATATTCATCGGCCTGTGAGTCCCAAGTTAGATTGTCCAGAAACTCAAAATCAGTTGCTTCTGGGTCTTTGATACTGGCCACTGACGGGACATTTTGCCCTCTTAATGGCCTGCCTGTTATCCATACGGTTGTCGTTGTCAGGATAATCCCCAGTAAGGGAGAAAAATGTAATCTTTTGCTCTGGTTTGACACTTCCTACACACCCAATCAAGCTATAGCGTTTTTACTGTTATCCGTTGCCTGTGGTTAACTTAGATAGCTAACAGCTTGTCTAACAGCCGAGCCATATTACCCGTCTCCTTGACCCTGACTGTAACAAATTGTTCCAATTTTTGTTTCTTGAGAAACTCCTCACATTTTTGATCACCCTCCATTATCACCTAATCCTAATTTATCTAAAACTCTCTTCTGGACTTGTTGATAAGCTGTTTCTATCTGTCCTAAGTCTCGACGAAAGCGATCTTTATCCATAACTCGTTTTTGGGGATCTGTTTCTGTTTTATCCCAGAGTCGACAGGTATCGGGGCTAATTTCATCTGCTAAAAGAATTTTGCCCTCCTTATCAATACCAAATTCGAGTTTAAAATCTACTAGGGTAATTTGACAACTGCTGAAAAATTCTTGTAAATGTTGATTGATTTCTAAGGCTAGATTTTGTAGTTGTTTTAGTTGTTCTTCTGTGGCGAGTTCTAAAATTAAAAGACGATCTCTAGTTAATAAGGGATCGCCTAGTTCGTCGTTTTTAAAGTAGAATTCTACTAAGGAAAAGGGTAATTTATATCCTTCTTTTAACCCTGTTTGTCGACACAAACTACCAGCGGCAATGTTTCTAATTACTACTTCTATGGGGATAATTTTAACCCGTTTAACTAATATTTTATCATCGGCAGATTGTTCTATTAAATGGGTAGGAATTCCTTGAGATTCTAACCATTGAAATAGGGCAACTGTGATCTGACAGTTCATTTTCCCTTTTTCTACAATAGTTCCCCGTTTTTGAGCATTAAAGGCGGTAGCATCGTCTTTAAAATGGGTTAGCAAAATATCGGGGTCGTCGGTTGCATAAAGAATTTTTGCTTTGCCTTCGTATAGTTTTTCTGTCATTATTTTTTGGGGTTAAATAGAACAATAATTGTTGAATTTTACTTTAGATATCTACCAAGAATGGAGCTTTACGCAAGAAAAACTGTAAGATGGTTTCTTCTTTTGTAATGATATCTGTATAAATTAACAATACTGTTTACTATGTTAACAATAAAGTATTAAACTCGGTTATAACAATAACTGGTTTGAGTTTCTCTCTGCTGAGGAACAAGCAGAAACGCTAAAAGATCCTCGGTCTGGAGCAATGTCCCCTTATCGAGTTTACAGTAGTGATGGTCGTCTGATCTCAGTGGCCTACGACGGAAATTATAAATAACTAAGCTGTAGACAAAACTGATGAGTTTTGTCTCAATTTCTTTTTAAGATTATGATGATTAAAACTAAATTAATAACTTGAATTATTGCAAGAAAGATAATTGGAATTTACCCAACCTTCTAAACCATTAACTTGACTATTAGGTCCTTGAACTACTTTAACTTTGTACCAAATATTTTGTTGAGAAATAAAGCGAACAATATTCCCATTATTCAGTCCTGCTCTTGATTCTCCATTGGGGTTAAAACGTAAAGCTAGTTGACCTCTTTGAATATTAATTACTTCACAAAAAGTTGCATTACTTGGGTTTGGCTGATTAGATTGTAAGCGAATTTGACTGCGATGAATATATCCCAGTTGCCCACAAGCATCTGTCAAATACCAACCGTTTTCTGACCCATAAATATTAATTGGTATTACTCTATTTACCGAGCAAATAATTCTGCCATTGGGACTCATTCTTACATTAGAAGGAGGGTCAAAAACTACTGCTTGATTAATGGGTTGTGCTGTTAATTTTTGACTTTCTAATACCGAAAAACCATTACTTAGTAATAAGCTTAAACTAATTATGGCTAATTTAGTTCTATTTATCATAGAAAATAATGCTGCAATCAATTATATCAATCTTCACTCTATAACACCCAGAACCAAAATTATGTTAAAACATATATAGATTTGTAATTAAACTTAAGGAGTTATCGTGGTAGCCTCAGAACCAAAACCCAACTTGATCAATGAAGAAAAGTTGTTTCTTCAACAAGAAGAAGAGACATTTCAATGGAAAAAACAATGGTATCCTGTAGCTGTTATTGATCATATTGATGCCTCTCATCCCCATCAAATCCAACTATTAGGAAAAAACTTAGTTTTGTGGCGAGATGGAGACAATAAATGGCGATGTTTTGACGATGTTTGTCCTCATCGTTTGGTTCCTTTATCGGAAGGAAGGATTGAGTCTGATGGGACATTATTATGTGCTTATCATGCTTGGAGATTTGATGGAGAAGGTAATTGTGTCAAAATTCCTCAGTCAAAAGATGCAGTAACAGAAGCTAAAAATTGCTCTAATTCTAAAGCTTGTGCTATTAGTTATCCCGTCAAAGAATTACAGGGTTTAATCTGGGTTTGGGGTGAATCTGGACAACAAGCAAAAGTTGAAAGTGAGTTAAGAAAACCTCGTCTTATTCCTGAATTAGAAGAGACATCTGATCGTGTTATAAAATTGTATTGGTATCAAAGAGATTTACCTTTTGGTTGGGATTTTTACATGGAAAATGTGATGGACCCGGCCCATGTTCCTGTGTCTCATCATGGTCTTTATGGGAACCGTTATTCTGATGCTAAGTATTATGATATGATTCCCGTTCGGAAGGTCTCAACTCAAGAGGGTTTTTCCTTTGAAATTCCTCCTATTGATCCTAGTTTTGGCACAGGAATACAAGATTTTCAACCCCCTTGTCATCATCGTATTGAGTTAACCTCTAATGATCAAAGACAATTAATATTAGCCTTATAGCAACCGCCAAGGCGGTTAGGACACTGTGCGAAGCACATCTTCTATGGCATCCCGAAGACACTTGAATTGACTAATTTTTTTACGAATTCGACTCTTTAACCATGACCAGCATCGCTCAATTTT
>NZ_JASJEB010000105.1 GCF_030064895.1 Crocosphaera sp.
TTTTTAACCGAATGTCGGGCAGAATTCCCTAACGTTCCATAACTTAGGGATGAATGCCCGACCAACATATAAAACTGCGAAGCATCCTTATTTCTTAGTTTCTAACCCTCCTGACTGGTTTTTGATATATTCTTTGACCACTTCTAACGGTGCGCCACCACAAGAAATTATACATTTAGAATCATGCCATAATTTGGCTCGCTTTCCCCAGTAGAAATGAGAAATATGTTCAGAATATTTGTTCCTTAGAATACGACTACTAGCTGATTTGAGAGCAGCAACTAAATTAGAGATATTATTATCAGGATGTAAGTCAACTAATAGATGAACATGGTCAGGTTCTAAATTACATTCCAGTAGATAACTATTATTTTTTTCTAAGACTCGATTAAATATTTCTTTTATATCATCTAACATCTCTTGGGTTAATACGTTTCGTCTATATTTCGTAACAAACACGATATGTAAATGAATAGAGAAAACTGCATGAGAAATTTTCCTAAGTTCAGTGTGTTGCATTTTGGGATTATAGTGATATAATTATACTAAGTCTTAGAGCGAGAGAATAGCAATTAATAGTTATAATGCCTACTGTTGTTAGACGATATACATTTCGACTATATCCTAATAAGTCTCAAACGTCAAAGCTATTTGAGGCCAGGCGGTTGCATTGTTATCTTTATAACGCAGCTATTTCTCAAAGGAAAACTGACTATCACTATTTTTCAAAATCTGTCACTTATCTTCAACAACAAAATGCTTTACCTGCTTTCAAAGAATGCTGGCCAGAGTATCAAGAACTAAACTCTCAAACCTTACAAGCTACTCTTAAAAGGGTGGACTTAAGTTACAATCGATTTATCAAAGGTTTATCTCAAAAACCAAAGTTCAAATCGATTGGGAATTATTCAGGTTGGACTTATCCAGGTCATAGTGGATGGGAGGCTTTAACTGAGGGTAAACATGGGCAAGTTCGTTTGAGAGATTTAGGCATAACTATTAGAATGAGAGGGCAAGCTAAACAATGGGGAACTCCCACAACTTTGACCATTATTTATAAGCCTTATCTCAATCAATGGTTTGCGAGTTTTACCGTCAATGTTCAAGTTTCTGAGCAAAAATTTGGGTCGGATAGTGACCTTACATATCAATCAATTTTATCTATTGATTTAGGAACTGAAACGGCTTTGACGGCCTACAATGGACAAGAGTTTCTAGAAATAGAAAATCAAAGATTTACTAGGGCGGCTGAAAAAAAGATTAAGTCGGCATCAAAAAAACTAAGGAGGAAAAGATGTCCTAACTACAAGAAAAAAATTAAAGCTTCTAAACGTTGGAAGAAAGCTAGAAAGCAAGTTTCTAAACTTCAAAGAAAAGTGGCTGCACAAAGAAAAAATTGGCAACATCAAGTAACTACAGATATTTCTCGTCGTTATGACATCGTAGTTACGGAGAAGTTAGAAACTAAAAAGATGACTCGTAAGGCTAAAGCAGGTAGTAAAAGAAAGCGTCAGAAAGCTGGACTTAATAAGTCAATTTTAGATGTAGGTTTTGGCACTCTTAATAAAATGATTACCTATAAAGTTGAAGCCAAAGGTGGGTTAGCTTTATTTCTTCCTACCAGGAAAATTAAACCTTCACAACGTTGTCCGAACTGTGGAACTGTTCACAAAGATTGGGCTAATTTATCCAATCGTTATCATGTCTGTAATCATTGCAACTTTGAAAATGGACGAGATAAATCCAGTGTGATGGTCATGTATAATGTTGCTACCTATCAGCAACCGGGGTTAGGAACTCACCTCGAAATCGTGGATCTCATAAGCTCTACTTCTCGGACTCGTAAACATACTGGCTCTATGAAGCAACTTGGGGAGATGAAGCGACAAAAATCTCAACAACATAAGAAAAGTTTGGGGTCTTTAGAAACCCCAACTTCTCAAAAGTTGGGGTAGTTCATTAGTTTCTAATTCTTTTATTCTACCTTGCCAATTTGCGATCGCTTTTGGTGGATCTCCTGTTATTAATAAACTAGGAGCAGTATTTTGTTGACTTATTAACTGTTGTGCTTCTAATTTTTTAACTGTCTTTAAAATTTCTCCTGTTTTGTCTTTAATGTCTTCTTGATTGGCCTCACTACGTTGAAACCCGAATTTAACAATACCGAATAACTCATCTAATTTAACATCAATATCCTTTAATAATTCTCGAATATTCTCAAACCCTGAATGAATTTGATTACCTAATTTTATAAAAGCTTCTGTATTATTAGATTGTAATGCAGTTAATTGTTGATCAATTTTACTGAATTCACCATTAAGATTATTTTTAATTTCTTCCTTATTTTCTACTGTACAATCATATAATTTAGCCAACTCTGTTAATAAGTTACTATTTTCTCCTGAGTTATTAATACTTAAATTATTCAATTTTTCTAAAATTAAGTTATTACCTTCATTTATTCCCTGTTGTAACTCTTTAAACATATCCATAGTAAACCCTGCAAATGCTTTTCCCCCATTAGCAAAATCTTCCTTTAATACTTCCCTAAATGCTTTTAAAAAGTTATTTGATAAAGCCTCTGCGAGATTATAAATAATCTTATTAATTACTATTTCTTCTTCTTCTATAGTTTCTAATTCAGATAATATTTTGCTGTTTTCAATAATTACTTGTACTAAATTTCCCCAAATTTTCTTATCCTTAATTTGATCAGTATTAAATACCCGTGAATATTTTACATCATCGGATGTTTGTAACATTAAACAAGATAAATTATGTTCTTGTATTAGTATCAAACTTGCTTCATCTAAAGATATAATTCCCTCACTGCAAAGTTTTACCCAGTTATCAACCGTATATTTTCCTAACTTTTTAATATGAGGTTTATAAGCAAGATTAACTTTATTTTCATCCTTCGCTGTTTGTGCAATAATAGCAGCGATCGCAATTCCTACTGCTTTTTTTAAATCATTATTTTGTAGAATTGTGTCATTATCTTGTAATTTTTCCCCAATTTTATCCCATACCACACTGCCATCATTAGCAATAACCCCTCCCAATACACCCACCAAAGAATTGACTCCCCCTGCTAACAGTAAAGTTGCTAAAGCAGGAGTTTCAATGGTTGATAATAATACACTGCCTACTGTACCAGCAATACCCAAGACAGAAGCGGTTAAAAGTCGTTTCATTCCATCAGATAATCGTTAACTCTTTTGCCTTATTATAGCGAAATAATAAGATTTCTCGTTTGAATAATTTACCATTGAGAAATATCCAAAACATTACCAAAAAGAATTTGTAATCAATCAATATTGATGGAAATTAGCGAATTACTGGAAAAATGAGATGATTCTAGTGCAGCATCGCAATAATAAACCTCTTACAAAAATATTTTATGCTACAAAGAGGAGCTATTTTTTTGACAATTACAGGCCGATTTAGTATCAGGATTTTATTGTCAAAATAGATTCATTTTTTGCTCATTAACTAATATAAAAGTTAAGCAATAAACCCACAACTAAAATTAATTGTGCTGTTAAAATAATGATATAACTAGCAAACTTAATCCGTATTATACCCAACAATAAAATTAAACTAGAAATATTAAACAAAGAATTTAATAATAAAAATACTAAACCAGAACCATATAAAATAGAAGATAAAATAGGAGTTAAAAAATAAGCAGAATTGAGAGAATTAAGAGATAATAGTAAACCAAAGACTATCATAATTAATAGTTGATTTAAAGGAGTTTCACCCCATTGTAAAAGTTGTGCTTGAGGGAGAAAAAATTGACAAGCTGTAGAAATAGCAATTCCCACTACAAGAAAACTTCCTAATTCAATAAACTCTCGAATTATATTATCCAAAAATAAAGATAGTTGTTGCCATATCCCCACAGAAGTTCTAACATTACCCTGAGATTCATATACTAAATTACCTGCACGGTGAAGGGGCTTAAAAGCCTCTAAACCTGATATAATAGTGCCAGAATGAACCAGAGTAGAACGACTTTTTAGCACAGAAGATGACTCATCTACTACTATGGATTCTTCTGAATAAGCACTAAAAATTAAACCCACTATAATACTAATTAACCAAACTCCTAAAATTCTTAAAAATACTAACGTAGGATGATCTCCCAAAACTTGCCAACTGTTACTAATAACAAAAGGATTAACAGTAGGAGAAGCGATCAAAAAACTAATACATAAAGGAATAGAAAAACCCTGTAAAAATAATCGTCTTACTATGGGAAGATTACCGTATTGTCCTACTGGAAGCAAAAAGCCTAAACTACTACCAATAATAACTGCTAAAATACGAGTACGGGGTAATTTAGCAACTAATTGATGTTCGTCAATAAACACTAATAAAATACTGGATATAACAATACCAATAAGAAGAAAAGGTAAAGAAATTAACAGGTTACTGACAAATAAGGTATAGATATAATTCAGTTGAGACATATTTAAAAGAAGTTAGAAGTTAACCCACTCTATCCTACCCTAACCCTACCCCAACTCTACCCATCTTTAACCCACCCACAACTCTACCCACCCCTAAACTCTCCCAGGAGGGAAACTAAGACGCTAATGTATAGTTGTTTCAAATAAATTTGAGACAGAGTAATTTGAGCATCTTGCTCACTATGCTAACAAGAAACGGGGTAGATTTTGTCTCATTTTTTCTTGAATTAACTATCTCTCAACTCTGATGTCTATGAACAACTCAGGGAACAATATAATGCACTTTTTCAACCAAATGTCAAGTAGATTTTTTAGCATTTGCTGCTTCTCCACAGGTTCGAGGAGTGGGAAAAAGTTTACCTGGGTTGGCTAAATTATCGGGGTTAAACACTTTTCTTACCCATTGCATAGTTTCTATGTCTATTTCGTTAAACATATAAGACATATATTCATTTTTATCGGAACCAATACCATGTTCTCCTGATAGACTGCCTCCTAATTCTACACATAATTTGAGAATTTCTCCCCCTAATTCTTCTACTTCTTCCCATTGTCCAGGAACCGAATTATCATACAAAATTAAAGGATGTAAATTACCATCTCCTGCATGAAAAACATTGGCAATACTATAACCATATTTTGCTCCTAACTGGTCAATTTTTTCCAGAACAGTGGCCAGTTGTGTACGGGGAACTACACCATCTTGAACAAAATAATCAGGACTAATATTACCAGCAGCAGCGAAGGCAGCTTTTCTTCCTTTCCAAAGTTTTAAACGGGTTTCGGGGTCGTTTGCTGTTGTAATTTCTCTCGAACCATTTTGACGACAAATATCAGCAACTTTATCCTTATAAGCTGCCACTTCAACTGGTAATCCATCTAATTCTACTAATAAAATCGCTGCTGCATCCCGTGGATAACAATTGGTTTTAACTGTATCTTCTACCGCATTAATGGAGAAATTATCCATAATTTCCATACCGGCAGGAATGATACCAGAACTAATAATATCAGCCACAGCTTGACCCGCAGATTCAACTGTAGTGAAATCCGCTAATACCACACAAATAGTTTCAGGGGTTTTGAGAATTTTTAAAGTGACTTCTGTTGCTATGCCTAACGTTCCTTCTGAACCCACAAATAACCCGGTTAAGTCATAACCTGGCATTTCAGGAATACTACTACCAACTTCGATAATTGAACCATCAGGAATAACTAATTTTAAGCCTAAAACGTGATTGGTTGTTACCCCATATTTTAAACAGTGAACCCCACCAGAATTTTCTGCTACATTACCACCAATAGAACAGATAATTTGACTAGAAGGATCAGGAGCATAATAAAAACCGGCTCCACTAACTGCTTGGGTTACCCAATTATTAATAACACCAGGTTGTACCGTCACCCGTTGATTTTCTAAGTCAATGTCAAGAATTTGTTTCATGCGCGCTGTTACAATTAACACGCAATCTTCTACTGGTAACGCACCTCCAGATAGTCCCGTTCCGGCACCTCTGGCCACCCAAGGGATTTGATTGTCATGACAGATTTTAACAGCAGCGGCCACCTCTTCTGTGGTGCGAGGTAACACTACAATGGCCGGACGTTGACGGTAAGCGGTTAAACCGTCGCATTCGTAGGTCAACAATTCTTCTTTGCGACGAATGACCCCATCTTTACCGATCGCTGCTTCTAAAGCTTTGATAATTGGTCGCCATTTTTGATCTGTCTTGTTTAAAATCCGATTTAATAACATGGGGTTATAATTAATTCTTATATTTTATTGTAGCTGATGTGTTGCCTTTCAGGTATTAAATCAAGTTATTTTAGTTGATTTCGGTTTAAAATATTAATATCATAGACAAAAATTAGGAGATAACTAGATGTTGAAAATTAATAAGCATTATGTCTTAGATCAAAATAATAATCCGATCGCAGTGCAGATTCCAATTGCTGAATTTGCAAAAATAGAAGAAATCATGGAAGATTATGGACTAGGAAAACTTATAGAAGAAGTGGAAAATGATGAAACCTTGTCTAAAAAAGAAGCATTAAAATATCTAGATCAACCATTTAACAAGCAGGATGCTTATATTAAGCTAACACGCATTTAAACGACGTATTGAGAAGTTAGCCAACAAATAGTAAAAGCCTCACCCCGTCACCCCGTCACCCCATCTCCCCGTCAGTAACTGCGGAGTGATTTAACTGCTTACAGTTTAATTAATTATCCTCGGCAAACATAGCTTCTCGCTTATTAGAAATCGGCCAATCTTCATTTTCTCCGCCAATAATTAATTTTTTAATAACAACTAATTCTTGACTTAATTGAGTTAAAGAATTGATTAAAACATCGAGGGCAATTAAATCACTGGTTCCCAGATCAAACCAACAACGACCCCAAACTCCTTCGTATTCAAATTCAGCCATATTGTGCATGGGAGCCATCATCATTTCATCGGATACTTTAGTGTTATAATCCATATAACTAATTTCTACTCCCATATCTTGAACCTGAAGATTTTCGGCATTAAACCCCCCCAGTTTACCTAAATAAAACCAGGAATTAAATACCTCTTCTAAATACTGTTTTTCCATAGGAGCAGGAATCGTTTCAAACTCCAACCAAATCCAAACATTAAAAGGATTAAACTCTCTAAATTGAACTTCCATAAGACCATTAACTAAGAACTAACATCACTATTTCTATTATTAAACTTCCAGAGCGCACTGGACATCCAATTTGTAATAATATGGGCCGTAATAGGAACCAATAAATTATCAGTCATTAAAGCACTATAACCAAGAGCAAACCCGACAATAGTTGCCCAAACCACATAAGGCCATTGTTGGGAACCACTTAAATGCAAGACCCCAAAAACTAAACTAGATAAAATTAGTGCGAAGAAATCGTATCCTAAAGCCGGTAACATCACCCCACGAAACAATAATTCTTCACTGAGACCGGGTAATAAACCTAACCAAATTAAATCAGGCCAAACTAAGGGTTTTAACACTAATTGTAGGTAAGCATCTGCACTTTGACTATAAGCCGGCCACAAACGATAAACAATACTACTAGCAATAATAATTATAGCGGCTAAAGCAGCCCCATAGAGTAGTCCATCGGTAGAAAATTCAATCTTTATTAAAGCAACAGAGCCAAAATATTGCCATAGTTTAGCGATGATTAATAAGATAATTGCAGTTACTCCCATCACCACTAAAATTTGGGTGCGGGTTAACGGTTCCATATCAAAAGAATTGGGATTAGTCACAGGCTTGAGAAAGAGAGGAAATAATAGGACGTAAGGGATCAATACTAATGCCGGCTTTATGGGCCACCAACACACCCAACGCCTCTAAATATGAGTTTACCGCAATTACCTCCATTCCTAAGTCTTCAGGGGTAACATTGAGGGCAGTTGTATTGTCTTTAACGGTGATAATACGGGTATTTGCTCCACTAAAACTGAGGATCGCACTACCACCACAAGCGGTATGAGGAATCACCACTGCATCCACTTCATCGGCCCAGATACTATTGGTTTGGGGTTGGCTGACAAACTGGGGCGCACGACTTAACCCTACTAATACACAGGGTAAAAATGTGTAGCCTAACTCTTCTGCTGCGGACCGAGGGGAAATTTCTTCATCCACTGGTAAGGGTTCTAAGGCCGGCGCATGGGCGCAGGGAAGGGCAAATTCACGGACAATCAGGTGAGAAATGACTGCTTCTGCACCGGCTAAGGGATCGACCCCTTGGCCGTGACGATAGTTATCTAAGACGAGACTATCTATGTCATCGGGGAACCTGGCCACAACTGCGATGGCCTCTGCTTTACTTTGGCTGATCAACTTGTCTGCTGCCCTCAGTAAACTTTCGGGGTGGCCAATGGTTCCCCAACTGGCTCCAGAATCGGCTGTACGCAGTTCTACTTCTAAAGGTGTGTCCGTTACTACATAATCGGTTAAAGTCAGTCCTAGAGTCGCTCTAGTGGCATCTGCTGCTTGAATATGACGGGTTCTTAATTCGGGTTCGATACCTCGATCCAAAATTAAGCCGACTCGGTTTTGATGGACGGGTTTCAGTCCCCATCTTCCTTGGGCAAAGCGATCTAAACCGTACCCTTCTACGTAGAAAACATTGTCTAGGGGCCAATACAGTTGCGCCCCATTTAAGACGTTAGGGTGAGTAATTAGGCGATCGCATACTTTAGCCATAACTTTAGCTACGGGTAAAGCATCTCCTGCATAACCACCAATAGCAGCACCAATACCCGTAGGAACGATTAATACGGCGGTATAAGGACGATTAATCATTGTTTATCATTTACAAGTTACTCAGTTACCGCTCACTGCTCACTGTATCACTGTTTACTGGTAACAATGGCTTCTACTTTGGCAGTTTCTTTCTCCTTATCTACTTCGGTAATGGCCCAGCGTAGGGGTTCCCCTTGTTGTTGCAGAGTTTCCTCTACTTGTTTGACAGTGAGAGGGGTTTCTTGAAGATCGATTTCTGCTTCGATAAAATGGGTTGTCATAATTTGTTTTACCTAACAACTGACACATATTAATCACTCTATCACCTTAGCCAACAGAAGACAATCTTAGTTAACAACTAAATGGTTCTAAAACTTGAGATAAAATAGTAGCCATTGAGTCTAAACTATAGGATTTAATACATCTTTCTCTGGCTTTTTTACCTTTTGTTTGTGCCTCTTCTAAATGATTAAAAATCCAGTCTATTTTATTAGCTAATTGTTCAGGGGAACTGGGGTCAACTAAGTATCCAGTATCTCCTAAAATTTTGGGAATATCCCCTACCTTTGTGGCTAAAATAGGTTTGGCCATGGCCATTCCATCGGTTAATTTTAAGGGAAACTGAGCTTGTGTCGCTGGTGTATCTTGTTGGGGAACTACTACTAAATGAGCAGTGGACACAATTTCTGGCATGGCGTTAACTGGAGATTTTGGTAGTTGAATTAACCACTTTCCCCATGTTTCTTGAAGTTTTTTGTCATAGTTATCGTAGGGACTTCCGCCAACAATTACTAATTTTAATTCTGGATTATTAAGTTTATCTAAGGCTATTAAAATGTCTTCTACACCTTTATATGGACGTGGTGCGCCAGGAAACATAATAATTTTATATTTTTCTAAGTTGTATTTTTGACGACTTTTTTGGGTGTCATATTTCTGGGGATCAAATAAGTCTGTATCTTTACCATTAGGAATATAAAATCCTCCAAAACGTTGTTGAATAAATTGGGTGTGTAGGGTTATTTTATCTGCTAAAGAAGCTAATTTTTCTATCTTTTGTAAGTAGAAAGGATGATCAGGATGTTGTAAAGGTGCATCACCTTTAAATAAGTCCTCGATGAACTTTTTAGGAGTAAAATTATATCGCCAACCATCTCCTCCAAACCAACTCATTTCCCAATCATCAATATCGACAATTAAAGGACGATTACTTAAGTATTTTTTGAGCAAGGCAATACCATAACTACTGGGTTTTAATTTAACAGCGTAGAGTATATCTCCGTCAATTTTAGGTAATAATTGTTTCAGCGATCGCCACGTTCCCCCAAATTTTGCATAATAAGGACAAGGAATAGAAGTTATGGGTAAATCTTTGGGTAATTCTGCTAACCCATTTTCCTCATAAGCGATGCCAAAAATTTTGACGTTATGTCCTAATTTTTGTAAAGCTTGTGTTAATAAAAAGGGTCTGATAGCCCCTCCCCAACGACCTGCACCTTTACTGGATAAATCACTTACAATTAGAGAAATATTCAGTTTACGATTAGATTTAATTATATTCATAATATTAATTTTTATCTTGGTTTAGTTTTTTTTGCAAAGCAATAATTTTCTTTGAGATGGTAAAATAATAACTCAAATATAGCGTTTCTCGGACTCAATATGTACACTTAATATCGCGCTTCAGAACTACGAACTCCTAAAACTAGAAAACCGTGTACTTCGCAAGTATGGTAACTGCTATAGTTTTGCTTTATTTCTATTATTTAAGTTGCTGATTCAACCAACTTAAATAACCTTCACTTCCTTGTTGAATAGGTAAACTAATAATTTCAGGAACTTCATAAGGATGAATCTCTTTTATGGTATTTTCTAGGGTCTGATAATATTGTTGACTACTTTTGATTAAACAGATATACTCTTCATCTTGACATAGTTCATTTTCCCAATAATAATGACTACTAATAGGGCCAATAATTTGCACACAACCTGCTAATTTTTTAGCTAACAAGGTTTGAGCAATTTTATTGGCATTTTCCTTGTTTGGTGTGGTTGTTATCATAACAATAAATTGTGAAGACATAAATTCTATTTTTTCTCTATAGTGTTTATATTTGAGTTGTGAACACTGTAACACAAGCAGACTAAGCTAACACGCATTTAAACGACATATTCTAAAATTAATTGCATAATCTCAAAACTTTTTTTAGGTAATAAACGATGAAAATTAAGGATATTGGGGAACAAGGATTACTCAAAAAATTACAATCTTTTTGTCCCCATGATATAATTGGGGACGATGCTGCTGTTTTGTCCCTTGATGCACAGAAACAGTTAGTCGTAACCACCGATGTTTTAGTGGATGGGGTACATTTTAGCGATATTACTACTCCACCTCACTCTGTTGGTTGGCGTGCGATCGCGGCTAATCTCTCTGACTTGGCTGCAATGGGAGCTAGTCCCCTGGCCGTTACTGTTGGCTTAGCTTTACACGGAGAACTTTCTGTAAACTGGGTGGAACAAATGTATCAAGGCATGACCAGTCTCTTAGCTGGATATGATACACCGATAGTTGGGGGGGATATCTGTCGTTCTCGCTTAACAACCATTAGCATCACAGCTTTGGGTCAAGTTAATCCTAATCATGTTATTAAACGTTCTACGGCTCAACCTGGAGAGGTGATTGTGGTGACCGGAGTTCATGGGATGTCACGGGGAGGATTAGAATTATTACTCAATCCCAGTTTAGGAACTCATCTCACTCAACAACAGCGAAATAAACTCATTTCTGCCCATCAATACCCTCAACCTTGTTTAGACCTACTTACTCACCTCTGGGAGATGATGGAAACAACTGTAATTACAGGGATGGACAGTAGTGACGGTTTGGGGGATGCTGTGCTGCAAATCTGTGCTTTGAGTGGTGTTGGCGCACAGATAGATTTATCCAGCTTACCTTCAATATCGATGATATCACAGTGGTTTGGTGCAGAGCAAGCTTTAAATTGGGTATTATATGGGGGAGAAGATTTTGAATTAGTGTTATGTTTAGCCGAAGAAAAGGCGAAGAGACTGGTTGAAATAGTGGGAGAAGAAGCGAAAATTATTGGCAAAATTGTTGAAGAAAAATCAGTAATATTAATGGATGGTGAGAAACAAGAATACTTGAATTTTGGTGAGACTTTTCAGCATTTTTAATAAGGGTTTTAATTTATTAAAAACATTAATAATAATAGATATAATAATGAATTTATTACTTTCAATTCCGCCCACATCGGTTATTTTACTAAGAACAGGAGAACATCTAACTTTAGTATTAATAGCAATGATAGTTGCCACTGGGATTGGTATTCCTCTGGGTATTATAATGAGTCGCTATCCAAAATTAGCTAATCCCATTTTATTAGTGACGAATGGAGTACAAACTGTTCCTAGTTTAGCTTTATTTGGTTTTTTAATTACTGTTCCCTTGGTCGGTGGAATTGGTAAAAGACCTGCTATTATTGCTTTAATTTTATATGCTTTACTACCGATTATAAAAAATACTTACATTGGTATTACTCAGATTAAAAAAGGAGTAAAAGAAGCAGGAAAATCTTTAGGATTGACTCCTCTCAAAATTTTGTTGTTTATTGAGTTACCTCTGGCATTAAAAGTGATTTTAGGAGGTGTAAGAATTGCCTCTGTTATTTGTGTTGGTATTGCCACCATTGCAGCAGCCATAGGAGGAGGAGGGTTAGGAGTATTTATTTTTAGGGGACTTTCTACTGTTGATAATACTACAATTTTAGCTGGTGCTATTCCCTCAGCAATTATTGCTTTATTGGTAGATTGGGGACTAGGTTCCTTAGAGAATAATTTGACCCAAATAGATGCTAATAAGCACAGGAATAAACAAACATATTTTATAATTTTAGTGATCATTGTTTCCTTGATATTTATTATTTTCGGTCTGATTAATCAATCGCAACGTAAGATTATTATCGGTTCAAAAAATTTCACTGAACAAGTAATTTTAGGAGAAATTGTAGCCCAACAGATTGAACATAATAGCGATTTGAAGGTTGATCGTCGCTTTAATTTAGGAGGTACTTTTATTTGCCATGAAGCAGTTAAATCAAAAAAAATAGATGGTTATGTCGAATATACTGGAACAGCTTTTACTGCTATTTTGAAGAAAAAATCTATTAATAATTCTCATCTTGTTTATCAAGAAGTAAAGAAAATTTATAATCAAGAATTTCAATTAGAAGTAATGCCATCTCTCGGATTTAATAATCAATACGCCATTTTAGTTAGGTCAGAAGATGCTAAACAGTATAATCTAGAAACTATTTCAGACGTAGCTAAATATACTCCCAAATGGACAGCAGGGTTTAGTTATGAATTTTTAGCGAGAGAAGACGGTTATCCTGGACTTTCTAATACCTATAATTTACAATTTGCTCAGCAACCAAAAACAATGGAATTAGGTTTAATGTATCGCGCTTTAGCCAAGAAAAATGTAGATTTAGTAGCAGGATTTTCTACAGATGGATTGATTGATGTTCTTGATTTATATAGGCTAAAAGATGATAAGAAATTTTTTTCCCCTTATGAACCAGTTCCTGTGTTTAATCAAGCAACATTAAAACAACATCCCAATCTAACTACAATTTTACAAGAACTATCAGGACAAATCTCCTCAGAAGAAATACGACAGCTTAACTATCTTGTTGATCATGAAAAACAGTCAGTTACTGAAGTTGTTGAGTATTTTTTAAGCAAGAAAAATTTTAATAGCAATCATTAATCAGTTGTAATAATTAAATTTGAGTACAAGGGAACAGGTAACAGGTAACAGGAAATAAATAATAATCATCTCTCATAAATCATTCATAATTGCTATATGTTATAATTACGAATGTTGTAAAAATTAATTAATTGATAACTTTGTGAGGAACAAAATGAATAGCAAACATAGAATCAAAAAAATAATTCAAGGAGTAACATTCATATCAATTGCCCTAGTTTCTTGGGGACAATCTATGAGAGCGATCGCTAATGAGACTCCCTCAGATTCAATAAGTAACCCTTTACTTGAAACAGAATGGCAGTTAGTAAGTTGGACAGAAAAGCAACTATTAACTAAAGAAAACTCTACCATTATGTTTGAAAAAGATAGACTATCAGGAAGTGGAAGTTGTAACCGTTACACAGCAGGATATGCAGTACAAGAAAATGCCATAAAAGTTGGTTTAATTGCTTCGACTCGGATGGCTTGTCCAGAAGAAATAATGAACCAAGAAATGACATTTTTATCAGCTTTAGAAGGGGCAAAAATTTATAGTATTAATAGCGATGGAAAATTACAAATTGCTTATATTAAGCAAAAAGAAATTGGCATAATGACCTTCAAAAATATAAGTGATGATAACAGTAAAATGCTAGAAAAAACAGTTTACATTGCTCCTGAAACTGTAAATTGTGTTGGTGTTGCGCCTCAAAAATGCTTACAAATAAAAGAAAATTTAGAAGATGATTGGACATTTTTTTATGGAACTATTGAAGGATTCAACTATGAACCTGGATATTTTTATCAGTTAAAAATTGCTCAAAAAAAAAATTAAACCCTCCTGCTGATAGTAGTAGTATTCAGTGGTCACTGATTGAAATGCTTAGTAAAGAAAGAGTCAAAGAGAGGACTAAAATATGGCTAGATAAGGAACTAAAAAACTGGAATGACATCGGAAAAATGATTCCTAATGCACCCAAAATTGATGCAGACCTTCCCACTGTTGATAGATGCAAAAATCAAATCAGAGAAGCAAAAACACCTCAAGAACGATCTATTATTAAAGCAGGTTGGGAATTATTTGGACCTCAACAAATATATAATGAAACCATTGTGATCACTGCTATGAGTGGAGTCGATGGAATGTGTCGTCCGTTGGGATATCAAGCATTTGTATTTGTCGGAGAACAGTTTGCGGGAACCTTATCCCCTCAACCTATGAACTCTCGAACCGATGGAGATATTTCTCGCATTTTCCTCAATAATTCTTCTGATTTATTAGTAGAATATAAGCGTTATGATAACAATGATCCCTTATGTTGTCCTTCTGCAATCAGTAGACTATCATTTAAAATTGAACCGAAAAACGCTCAACCTCTTTTAAGTCCTGTTAGATTATTAGATAACTCCTGATAATGATATTAAAGAGATTATTAGTACCTCGAAATAACAATTTAGGCTTCTAGTGTCATGCCAACAAAAAACCTCGGCACATCGCCGAGGTACTCTAGGAGAACTCAATATCAATGGGAGATACAGAAATTACACGATTTTAGACTACAAACAAAGAAGATATAAATTAAAATTTTGTTTATTGTCCCTGTGTTAACTAATGTAACAAGAATGTTAAATCTTGTCAACAACCCCTTGACAAAAAAAATCTGGGTTAGACATTCCACACTTCCCAATGGGGAGACTGGGAGACTGGGAGACTGGGAAACTGGGAGACTGGGAGATGGGGGGAGACGGGGAGACGGGGAGACGGGGAGATGGGGGAGCAAAATATTAATATTGTTTCTAGTTTTCCCACACTCCCCACACTACCCACACTACCCACACTTCCCACCCTCACTCAAGCGAGATTTTGATACACTCAATTGAACAGTTATCATGTTGATTTAGGGAACTAAAAATGTGTATGATAGATCGTTGGACTAGATTTAATTTGTTAAGAGTATTGTATTTGACAAAAACTTTAAGCTAAATACTGAGATAATTAACCGTTTTCGCCAATAAAAGTTGAAAATTAAGCCTTTTACCTACTGTTGAGAACCATCAAACATGAAACCAGCACAAGATACAAGATTCGACTACGTAAAAATTGGATTAGCATCCCCCGAACGGGTTCGTCAATGGGGAGAGAGAACCCTTCCTAATGGGGTTGTGGTCGGAGAAGTGACCAAACCCGAAACCATCAACTATCGAACCTTAAAACCAGAGATGGACGGACTATTTTGTGAAAGGATTTTTGGTCCGTCGAAAGACTGGGAATGTTGGTGTGGTAAATATAAACGAGTTCGTCACCGAGGTATTGTTTGCGAACGCTGTGGGGTAGAAGTAACCGAATCCCGTGTGCGTCGTCATCGTATGGGCTATATTAAACTAGCAGCCCCCGTAACTCATGTTTGGTACCTCAAAGGTATTCCCAGTTACATGAGTATTTTACTGGATATGGCATTAAGGGACGTAGAACAAATCGTTTACTTTAACGCTTATGTAGTGCTTGACCCAGGAAATGCCAGTAATTTAAGTTATAAGCAACTTTTAACCGAAGATCAGTGGATTGAAGTTGAAGATCAGATTTATGCCGAAGATTCTGATTTATATGGTATAGAAGTAGGCATAGGTGCAGAAGCCATTCAACGGTTACTGCAAGAAATGAACCTGGATGAGATAGCCGAAAAATTACGGGAAGATATCGCCCAAAGTAAAGGACAGAAGCGCGCTAAACTGATTAAACGCTTACGGGTCATTGATAACTTTATCGCTACCGGGTCACTACCAGAATGGATGGTATTGGATGTTATCCCCGTCATTCCCCCAGACTTACGCCCTATGGTACAGTTAGATGGCGGTCGTTTTGCAACCTCAGACCTTAACGATCTCTATCGACGGGTAATTAATCGTAATAACCGTTTAGCCCGTTTACAGGAGATTCTCGCCCCGGAAATCATTGTCCGTAACGAAAAACGGATGCTACAAGAAGCGGTTGATGCTTTAATTGATAACGGAAGACGAGGCCGTACCGTTGTCGGGGCCAATAATCGTCCTTTGAAATCTTTATCCGATATTATTGAAGGGAAACAAGGCCGTTTCCGTCAAAACCTCTTAGGAAAACGGGTTGACTACTCCGGTCGTTCTGTAATCGTGGTTGGTCCAAATTTGAAGATTTATCAATGTGGCCTACCCCGTGAAATGGCGATCGAGTTATTCCAACCTTTTGTTATTCATCGTCTCATCCGCTTAGCGTTGGTGAATAATATTAAAGCGGCCAAAAAGCTGATTATTAAAGGTGACCCCAGTGTTTGGAATGTCTTGGAAGAGGTGATTACCGGACACCCTGTCCTACTCAACCGCGCCCCAACTTTACACCGTTTAGGGATTCAAGCTTTTGAACCTATTTTAGTGGAAGGTCGTGCTATTCAGTTGCATCCTTTGGTCTGTCCTGCTTTTAACGCTGACTTCGATGGTGACCAAATGGCAGTCCACGTTCCTTTGTCTTTGGAGTCCCAAGCAGAGGCAAGATTATTAATGTTAGCTTGCCATAATATCCTTTCTCCTGCAACCGGTCGCCCCATTGTTGCACCATCTCAGGATATGGTATTAGGCTGTTATTATTTAACCGCAGAAAACCTTCAGGCGCAAAAAGGAGGTGGTCGTTATTTTGGTAATATCGACGATGCTATTAAAGCTTATGAACAGGGACTGGTGGACTTACACGCTTATATTTGGTTGCGTTGTGCAGACCCCAATGAAGAAATTGTCACAGATAAGCCGGATGATGAAGTCTTAAAAACAGAAACCCTAGAGGATGGTAGTGTTGTTAAACATTATCGTGAACGTCGGGTTAGGGAGATCGATGGTGAAGCGGTTTCTCAGTTTATTAAGACTACTCCAGGACGTATTATCTACAACAAAACCATCCAAGAAGCTTTAACGATGGTTTAAATAATAGGTTTGGTAGAAGTTTCGACTTTTACCAAACTTTTTTGATTTTTCTTGTCATTCCTAACAATTAATAATTAATAATCTATAATTTATAACTATCATTCCCAGGTAATCCGAATCTCCATAACCTCCTCATCTTTAATTTTGATCCAGTGAAAAATATTCTCACACTCCTTATTTAAACTAACATAATCTTCTAATTTTATTTTTATATGAGACATCTAAATCCAGGAGAAACGCTCCAAAATGGACGTTATACTATTAATTATATTTTAGGTGCTGGTGGTTTTGGTATTACTTATCTAGCAACAGAAACCCCCTCAAATAATCAAATAGCTATTAAAACATTAAACGCAACAGTACAAGGAAAAGATAATTTTCTAGATTTACAAAATAAGTTTATTAAAGAAGCTTTTTTATTAGCAAAATGTAGTCATCCTCATATTGTTAAGGTTCATAATGTCTTTGATGAAGATGGACTTTGGTATATGGTCATGGAATATATTAAAGGGGATGATTTAGCAGTTTATTTACAAAAAAATGGGGTGTTACCAGAAGCTTCTGCTGTACTAATAATTCAACAAATAGGGGAAGCATTAACTTATATTCATTCTCAAAGTTTTTTACATAGAGACGTAAAACCAAATAATATTTTATTTTCTGAAAATAATGCTAAGTTAATTGATTTTGGTATAGCGAGGGAGTTTACCGCAGGTGAAACTAGAACCCATACTAATTATAGAACAGATGGTTATGCACCTCCTGAACAAGACGAAGAACGAGCAAAAAGAGATATTTATACTGATGTTTATGCTTTAGCTGCAACCTTATATAACCTATTAACTGATCAAGTTCCTCTTCCTGCAAACTTTCGTGTTCAAAATATTCCTTTACCTCCTCCCCAACAGTTTAATAATAAAATAAGCGATCGCACTAATAACGCTATTCTCAAAGGGATGGAATTACAACCCGAAAACCGTCCCCAAACCATCCAAGACTTTCTATCACTATTAACCCCCTTTAGTAAGGGGGAAAGAGGGGGGATCAACCCGTTAATAATGTCCCCCCTAACCCCACCCAAAAGAGATGATTTATCATCAGATAGAGGAGTAGATTATAGTAAATTAAGAGACTTGTTAAAAGCAGGAAAGTGGAAGGAAGCAGATGCAGAAACAGCAAAAGTAATGCTTCAAGTAGCAAACCGCAGTGAAGAAAGATGGTTAAGGCGTAACGATATCGATAACTTCCCCTGTACCGATTTACGCACCATCAATCAGCTTTGGTTAGACTATAGTGAGGGTAAGTTTGGCTTTTCTGTTCAAAAGGATATTTACCACCGCTTAGGAGGCACAAGAGACTATAATGCAGAAGTCTGGGAAGCCTTCGGTGATGCCGTGGGATGGCGAAAAGGAGGAAGTTGGTTGAACTACGAAGATATTACATTTAAAAAAGCATCAGCACCTGGAGGACACCTCCCCATTTATAGACGATTGATCGTTGAGTATAGTGCCGGTGTTGCGTGGATCGCGATCGCAGGTGAGGTTCTCTTCTCTCGCGTCGAGACTTGTAAAGTGTAGCATATAAGGCTTGTAGAGGAATTTTAAGAATATATTTTTGTAGGGGCATAATATTATTATGCCCATCATTTTATGTATTGTTTATTAGTGGTTAATTATGATTAATATTTAATGGTATTTGTATTTGATATTGTTGGGTTTAATGGTTTTATTAGTTTAACAGTATGGTGGGTTTAACAGTGTTAAACACCTACGGGATATATTCTATAATTAGAATTATTGAGTTATTAAAAAAAATTATGAGACAGTTTGCTGAATGGAAAAAGAATTTAATAATAAATGACAAGATAATGGGAGGAGAAGCAGTATTTCCTAATTCTAGGTTATCAGTAAGTCATATTGGTGGAATGTTAGAAAAAGGAGAATCTTATGAGGTTATTTTAGAAGATTATCCCTATTTAACTGTTGAGTATCTTAAGTTTGCAGAGATTTATGTTAAAACTTATTCCCAGGTAGAAACAGTCAAAAAATAATCAAATTCTTAGTAGATTAGGATCTGTCTCCAAAAGTTGCACAACATCTCTGTGAAAATTATTTAAACGAGATATTGTATAATAAAAGAATAGCTTAATTTTACCTTGAAATCATGAATACTCTTAAATACAAAGTAACAATTAAAAACGGTAAACTTGATTTACCACCATTAGACTTACCAGAAGGAACCATTGTTGAGGCAATTTTATTAATAAATGAACCAGGAAAAACAGAAGTAGATGAAACAGAATATTTATTATCTACAGAAGCAAACCGTCGTCATTTGATGGAAGCATTAGAAGAATTAAAATATCCTGAGAATTATATTTATATTGATCCTGAAACATTATGATAAAAATTGCATTTTTACCGCGAGGGTTTGATGAGTTTAATAAATGGGCAATAGAAGACAAAAAAATTTATAATAAAATTGTCACCCTTATTAAAGATATCCAAAGAGATCCATTTTCTGGTCTAGGAAAACCAGAAGCATTAAAATATGATTTATCAGGTTTATGGTCACGACGTATTACTAATGAACACCGCTTAGTTTATAGTGTTACTGATGAAGAAATTGTAATTGTTTCTTGTCGATTTCATTATTGATAAATTTTCACCTAAAATAAGGATGTAAATGTATGAGATTAATTATTGAAGTTAATAATGATGAGGAATTAAAACAAGCACAATCTTTTATTTCATCTCTCTCTATTTCTTCTGCTAAGATTCAATTCGCAAAAAAAGAAAAAATTAAAAAATTACTGAGTTGGTGTGAGCAGAATAAATTCAGCTTAGAAAGTAATGTTATTCTCTCTAGAGAGGAAAGAAATGCAAGATGAAAAATAGTATTTATTGACACTAATATTTTCCCTCTATTTAGGTTTAATTATTAACGATTAAAAAGAACAATGGATAAAGTAACATTAACCATAATTGAAGGAAAATTAAAGGGAAAAACCTTTGAATTTACAGATCGAACAACTTGTATTATAGGTCGTCATCTTGACTGTTATCCCAAACTTCCTGATGATGCAGATCATAACACAATTTCCCGTTATCATTGTTTATTAGATATTAATCCCCCCGATATTCGAGTAAGAGACTTTGGTAGTAAAAATGGGACTTATGTTAACAATAAAAAAATAGGGCAAAGAGAAACAAACCAAACCCCAGAAGAAGCAGCAAAAATAAAATTTCCTGAATATGATTTAAACACAGGAGATGAATTAAAACTGAGTGAAACTATTTTTCAAGTATCCATAGAAATAGAAAATAAAACCGCTAAAACTTGGAAACCTGAACCAATAGAAAACTCAAATAAATTTAACTTTTTAAACTTCTTACAAAATCTCTTAAAACGTGCGCAAACAGAAGAAAATTTAAGCAGCTTAAAGGATTATGAAATTATCAAAAAATTAGGAGAAGGAGGTTTTAATCAAGTGTTTTTAGCTAACAATAAAAAAACAGGAGAAAACGTTGCTTTAAAAATGCTCTTACCCCAAGTTGCTGCTAATGATTATGCGGTAAAATCATTCTTAAGAGAAGCGGAAAATACCAAAGCTTTAAACCATCCCAATATTGTACAATTAAGAAACACAGGATATGATCAAGGAACCTTTTTCTTTACCCTAGAATATTGCAATGGGGGAACCGTAGAAGACTTAATAGAACAACGAAGTGGTAAACTAAATATTGAGCAATCATTGAACATTATTTATCAAGTTTTAGACGCTTTAATTTATGCTCATAATGCAGATATTCCCAACGTAAAACAAGCAGATGGAAGCATCAAAAAAGGTCAAGGATTAGTCCACCGAGATATTAAACACGGTAACATATTTTTGGTAAAAAGTCAAGGTGAGTTAATAGCAAAATTAGCAGATTATGGACTATCAAAAGCATTTGATTTAGCCGGTTTAAGTGGACAAACTATGACAGGAAATAAAGCAGGTACTCCCCTATTTATGTGTCGTCAACAGGTATTAAACTTCAAATATGTACAACCGGAAGTGGATATTTGGGCAACGGCAGCAACCTTATATTATTTGTTAACAGGATACTTTCCCCGTGACTTAAATAATAAAGATCCTTTTTTGGCTATTTTACAAGATTCTGCCGTTTCTATTCGTCAACGAAATGTTAATATTCCTGATGGTTTAGCTAATATTATTGACCTCGCTTTACAAGATAACCCTGAACTGTATTTTAAAGATGCAGAAACCTTTAAAAAAGCATTAATTAATAGCTTATAAACTGAGTTCAGAGTTCGGAGTTCAGAGTGGAATCTTTACAATTAGAGATGTGATAGAATAATTAAAAGAAAAGAGTTGGACATAAGCCGGATTCTGTTCAGTGGAGAGTTATCTATCTAGGACGTATGTTACCAAACGCCTCATGCGGTACACCTAAAACGGGACAGGAAAAAGACCAACCTTTTGCCCCTCCGACCTTGCTCCCAACCGGGGTTTACCGAGCCAGTACCTCACGATACTGCTGGTGCGCCCTTACCGACACCTTTGCACCCTTACCTCTTTTAGCTATCAGTAATTAACTGTTCACTGTTCACTGAAAAAGGCGGTATTTTTCTGTGGCACTATCCTCACGCTCACGCGCACTGGTAATTATCCAGCAAGTCTGATCTTTCGGGAGTCCGGACTTTCCTCGAATGAGTTCATAAGACCCATTCGCAACTCTCGCGCCAACTCTTTTCTAATTCTATTCTAGTCTTTTTTGGATAAAGGAATTTTAGGACGGGCAAACGGTTCAAACCAACCCCTCCGCCAAAAGTAGAATACTAAACCACTAGCAATGGCCGCCATTAACCCTAAACAAGTTATATAACCCCAACGAGTCTTTAATTCTGGCATATATTCAAAATTCATACCATAAACGCCGGCAATAAAAGTCAGAGGAATAAAAATAGTAGAAACAACGGTTAAAACTTGCATAACCTCATTCATTTTATTACTCATAGAAGACAAATAAGCATCCATTAAAGAAGAAGCTAATTCCCGATAAGTTTCCACAATATCTAAGATTTGAATAACGTGATCATAACAGTCTCGAAAATAAATTTGTGCCTCGGAACTAATTAAAGAACTTTCTCCTCTAACTAACATATTGGTCACATTTCGTAATGGCCAAATAGCACGACGTAAAGCTAATAATTCCCGACGAATGACATAAATTTCTTTCAATTGATTGGTATTAGGTTTTATGGCTAATTCGTCTTCTATATCTTCGATGCGATCGCCGTAATCTTCTAATACTGGAAAATAACCATCAATAATAGAATCTAACAACAAATACATCAAATAGTCAGCCCCTTGTTGTCTAACTTTCCCTTGATTTGCTCTAATTCTTTCCCTAACAATATCAAAACAATCTTCTATTTCTTCTTCTTGAAAGGTTAGTAAATATCTAGTTCCTAAAACAAAACTAACCTGTTCACTTTCAAATCCTTCTTCGTTAGCGTTGGGGCGAACCATCTGTACAATTAATACTAATTGCTCATTATAATCTTCTACTTTCGGTCTTTGAGGAACATTAACTACGTCTTCTAAAAGTAAGGGATGAAGCTTAAAAATTTGTCCAATTTGTTTAAGAACCTGCTCACTTCCTAACCCTTGAACATCCATCCAAGAAATGGTATTTGTTCCTAAATAGGGTGTTAAAGCGTTGGGGGTTACGTCTACTTTTCGGACAGCATGAGATTGATCGTAATCAATTAAAACAATGCGAGAAGGTTTCGCATCTGGTTCTATATTTAACTTTCCAGGTTCGCTACCGGGTTCATCAAAAAAGTAGTCAAAATAATCGGATTCTTCTTCTTTTTCTAATTCTTCTGGGTTCAATATTTGGTCTTTTTTAATCGGTGATTTAGTCATAATTTATGTTGAGTTATCTTGTGTCTTCTTACAATCTAAATGCAGTCCCATAATAATCAAATCTCTTTCAATATTATCCAATTTTGCTACTTTTGGCAAGTATCCCCATTGTTTAAATTTATATTTTTTAAATAAATTTAAACTGGGTTTATTATGGGCAAAAATAAATCCCAGTAAATTAGTTAATTCTAGTTTGGGACTTTCTTCTATGACATATCCTAAGAGTTTCTTTCCTATTCCTTGACCTCGGCATTGTTCAGCAATATATAAACTGATTTCTGCTGTACTTTGATAAGCAGGACGACCATAAAAATGTTGTAAACTGACCCAACCAAGCACTTGATTTTTAAACCCCGTTGTTAACGACGAGGTATTATCTTCCATTACCCAAATAGGATAATGGTTAGTGTCTCTTTCTTGGAACCATTTCAAGCGACTTTCTACTGTTATTTTCTGTAAATCTCCTGTGGCGATACGACTGGGAATACTATCATTATAAATATCAACAATTTGTTCTAAGTCTTCTAAGTTGGCTCGTCTTATTTTTTTCATATTATCATTCCTATTGTAATTTTATCATTATATGAGATTGATTTTTTTTGACTGTAAAAATACCCACTGATTGTACTAATTCACTCAGTTTTTTATAGCCATAATTACGAGAATCAAAGGAAGGAGATAGTTTAGTTAATTGTGAACCAAAAGGTCCAAGATGAACCCATTCTTCCTCATCTGCTACAGATTCATAGGCACTTTTTAATAACTCTAATAATTGTTTATTGCTGGTTATTTTTTGATTACCAGAAGGTTGTTTATACGCTAAAATATCGGTGTAAATAAATTTGCTACAAGCTACAACAAAAGCTTCTGGTGTTTTAACTTTTTCGCCAAATCCATAAACAAGCAACCCAGACTCCCTAATTCTAGAAGCTAAACGGGTAAAATCACTATCACTAGATACTAAACAAAAGCCATCAAAATTATCTGTATAAAGTAAGTCCATTGCATCAATAATTAAAGCACTATCGGTGGCATTTTTTCCTGTTGTATATCGAAATTGTTGGATGGGTTGAAGTGCTAATTTATTTACTTTACCTTTCCAACTATTTAATTGACTACTTGTCCAGTCTCCATAGATTCTTTTGACATTAGCAGTCCCATACTTAGCAACTTCTTGTAATAAAGATTCAATAATATTTGCACTGACATTTTCAGCGTCAATTAAAACTGCTAAACGTACATTACTGGAGCCATCCTCTAAGGTTTTCATATTTAAGAAATTAGCAATGGTTTTGCTATCATTTTTAAAATAATTGGTTATTATTAAGACTAAGAATAGTTATCTATATAGCTTCAATACCTAGTTTAAACTAATTCATTTTTTATATGATAGCTGTTGTCTTTTTTCTGGAGCATTAAATCTTTTGGTCAACGGCTTTTTTATAGAATTTTTGAATGCTTTTAATAATTTTATCAAAAGCTGATTTAGAAGAGTCTTGAGTGGGATCAAGTAATTGTAATTTAGTTAAAAGTTGTGCTTCTTGCATTTGAATATCTCCATCGCTATAAACTAAAGCACTTAAGGTTTCCAATAATTTTTGATAGTCATTATTGCTAGGATTATCCCCTAAATATTCTTCTAACCATTGATAACATTGATAGGGTTGAACGGGTTTTAATTCTGATAAAAGATCCTTGAGATCCTTATCTTCAGATAAACTATGACGCTGAGCCATTTGTCTTAAATATTCCCTTTCTTCTACTTGAATAATGCCATCGATCCAAGCTGCACCAATGAGAATTTTTAGCAATTGTTTATTTTTATTTTGCTCATTCATTATTAATCACCAAGGTGTTTTTTCCTGTCTTTATAATGAAATATATTTCAGATAAACAGGTATTCCATTAACCTTTCTTCAACTTCACCATGAAAAAACCGTCACTATCTTGTTCATGAGGAAGCATTTGTATCCACTGTGATGATGTCACAAAGGCAGAAAAAAGCCAATCTGGGTTAGGGGGTTCGATATTCCAATGGGAATGAGTGCTTAAAAAGGTTTCGATTATTTCTTGATTTTCTGGGGGGTTGAGGGTACAAGTCGCATAAACTAGGGTTCCTTGGGGTTTGACCCATTGTGCTGCTTGGTTTAATATTTCTAGTTGTAAACGGCTTAATTCTCGGATGTTCTCAGGAGTCTGTCGCCAACGAATGTCTGGATGTCGGTGCAGGGTTCCTAAACCAGAACAGGGAACATCTACCAAGACTCGATCGCCTTTATTAATGAACTGTTGCAAATGACGACTATCCCCGGCAACGGTTTCAATGCAGTTTAATTGTAGTCGTTGGGCGTTTTCTTGTACTTTTTTGAGACGGGAAGGGGTGCGATCGCAAGCGAGAATAGTGCCTGTATCCTGCATTAATTCGGCGATATGGGTTGTTTTTCCACCAGGTGCAGCACAAGCATCGATAATAGTCTCTCCAGGTTGCGGATCAAGCAAATAACTCACCAGTTGCGCGCTAATATCTTGTACTGTCCAATGACCTTGGCTAAACCCTGGTAGGGTGGGGATGGTTCCTATTTTTCCTTTTAGTCTCAATGCACAAGGAAAAGGGGGTAAAGCTGTAACATTAATTCCTGCTTCTTTTAGTTGATTTTCTAGGGTTTCTAAGGAGGTTTTTAATGGATTAATCCTAATATCAATGCTAGGGGTTTGGTTAAACCAATGACACAATTTTTCTGTGGTTTCTTCTCCCCATTGTTGCAGAAAAGTTGCGATGATCCAATCTGGAAAACTGTATTTAATGGCGATTTTTTTTAGGGGATCATTGGGTAAAACTAATGGGTCATGGTTAGTTTGATTACTACGAATATATTGCCGTAAAATGCCGTTAACGACTCCTGAAAGTCGTTTTAATTTATTTTCTTTGGCTAGATCCACACTGGTATTAACAGCAGCAGAAGGGGGAATATGATCGAGGTATCGTAGTTGATAGAGTCCAATGTGTAGAATAAGTCTTAAGTTTGGGGGTTGTTGTTGTGAATTTTTTTTGCCTAGTTGATCGATTAAACTATCTAAGGTACGTTGATGACGAACAATACCATAAACTAATTCAGTGCATAAACTGCGATCGCTAGGATTAAGATTACTTTTATTTAAAGCCCTATTTAAAGCAATATCTGTATAACTATTTTTGCGATCAATTTGTTGTAAAATTTCTAAGGCAAGTTGACGGGCGTTACTGTTTGATAATTGATTTCTCATTGTCATATTTATCATTATATTTTAATAAAATACGTTACTATAAATCAAGTAACATAAAGCTTACCCTTAATCCTAAAATAAGGAGAAGTAATTATTAATTGTTAATTGTTAATTACTGAACATGATCCTGCTTATGAAAAAGCTAAAAATCCTTAGTAACAGAAATTTGCAGTTGCATAGATTAAATATTAAAATTACTTAACTCCCCATACTTCCCAAACTCCCCACACTTCCCACACCTCCCACACCTAAATATTGATACAGCCAATTGAAAATTTCCATAACTGCTATGATCAAGATTCAATAAGTAGTTAAAGTAATTTTGATGAAAACAGCAGTGGGAACCTTATACGGGGTGAGTGTAGGAACAGGTGATCCAGAATTAATTACTGTCAAAGGACAACGGTTATTACAACAAATTCCTGTTATTGCCTTTCCTCAGGGAGTTAACGGGAAACAAGGTTTAGCCCAGAAAATTATTGCCCCTTGGATAACCCCACAGCAAAAAAAGTTACACCTTTATTTTCCCTATCTTCAAGACGAGAAGCAATTAAAAAAAGCTTGGCAAGAAGCGTCCGAAACCGTCTGGCAGTATCTCCATCAAGGAATGGATGTGGCCTTTGCTTGTGAAGGAGATATAAGTTTTTACAGTACCTTTACCTATCTTGCCCAAACCCTCAGCAAAAATTATCCCCAAGTCACCATAAAGACCATTCCTGGGGTTTCTTCTCCCATGGCCACTGCTTCCGTATTAGGACTTCCTTTAACCCTTAGGTCGCAAAATTTAGCTATTATCCCTGCATTATACAATGTGGCTGAATTAGACCAAGTTTTAAGTTGGGCTGATGTTATTGTTTTGTTAAAAGTTAGTTCGGTTTATACTCAAGTTTGGCAGAAATTAGATAGCCTAGATTTATTGGATCACGCTTTTATTGTGGAACGGGCAACCCAAGCGGAAGAAAAAGTCTATCAAAACCTACGTGATCACCCAACTCTCGACCTTTCCTATTTTTCCGTGATGATCATCTACCTGAAGCATGACTGATAAATTCACAGAAGCTTAATAATTTTTTACATCCCGTAAACCTTTGTATAAACAGGCTTGAGAAACCAAAAAGCAAAATGTATTCCTTGTTACAGCAAAAAATGACTTTCTTATGAGTGAGATTTAGATTATAGTAAACAGTAAGCCTTCCTAGTCACTTGGTAATTTACTATGAGTCCCATCACTCTACCTTCTCCTTCTCGTTCAGTCCCTTCTACTAATTACACCATCAGCATGATCAGAGACGAAGTACGTCATTTAGTGGACACTGGTGTTGTCAGTCGTCAGCAACCCCTTTATGTTCTCTGTCAGTTTATTCCTCCCCGTGAATGGGTTTGTGTTGAAATTGAATTAGAAAGATGTGAATATTTATTACGGGATCAAATCGGGGATCTTATGGCTTGTGAAAGTTGGGATAACGACTAAACCCCCATCATACAACGATTTTCCTCATTTTGGCAAGTCTAATTGTTCCATAAGTAACCAAAAAAATATCTCTTGTTACCAGTAAACCCTTTTGAATATATCCATTGAGTCCTAATCCCCAGATTAGGGCTTAAATTTTGTTTAAGCCCTTCAATAAGCAATTCTAAAAGAAAATGGAAATTTCTGCACTTCCTGACACAATTGGGGTGAGAATGTAATCAAGAATACAATAAAGATTTGCAGCTTTCCTCTGTAAGTTGGATGATTCTAAAGGTCAGGGTCTTGATTTTCAATGGTTTGGTGTTTTAGAGATGAATATTTCCACACAATTTCCTGTTACTTTTTCTCGCTATTCTATCGATTTTATACAAGAAGAAGCACGTCATCTCGTAGATCGGGGTTTGATTAGTCGTCAACAGCGCATTTCTAGCTTATGCGATTATATTCCAGCAAGGGAATGGATCTGGGTTGAACAAGAACTAGAAAAATTTGATTATTTATTACGCGATCGCATTTGTGATCTGATTAGTTGTGAAACCTGGTCTAATGACTAAACCATAACCTGAGTTCGGAGTTCGGAGTTCGGAGTTCGGAGGTTTTAAACATTGAACTCAAATATAAATAATTAACCCTAATGGTCTTAAACTTTTATTGTTAAATGTTTAAGACTTTTTCTTTTTTTTCTCTCTTAGATATTCAAGTTCTTGTCTAAGGGTGATAATTTTTTCGGTTAGTTGTTGAATTTCTTGGCCGACATCAGCTTTAGTTTTGGTTGAAGCAGGAGATCCTGAGGTCGTTTTTGAGGATGTCTGTTGACTTAACAATTGATCTAGAAATTCTCGGACTTCTTGTTCCGTTATTTCTCCTTTTTTTGCCCATTCTTCTGTTTTTTTAGCGATTTCTTCTTGCAGTTTCGATAGAGTTTGATTGCGTTTTTGGGTATCTTGGAGGGTTTCTAAAACAGAAGCAGTTAAACCCACCCCAATCCTTAAAGATTGTTGTAGAAGTTGAAAAATAGTGTCTGAATTCATGTTAAAGCAAGATTAATTATAGTATTTACTTTTAAGTATCATGCCATAATCAGGATCAACTATCAACCAAAATATTAGGTAAACCTACCTTTTTCGGGTTGACAAAGTTTCCTTGAAAATCAATAGTTTTTTCTTCATTAGTAGCAGCATCTTTAATAGTCCTTGCTTCTGCTAATTCCCTACGAATTTCTGCTTTTTCTAAGTCATCTTTAACTCCTCCTAATAAGTAAATTAACAAACGACTAGCTAATTTTTTACCTGATACCTGGATTCTTTTTTTCATGGGATCATAAAGAATACCGTACCAGATAGATTGGGATGTATCCATATAACTAAATCCTCCGATTTCATCGAAATAGATTAGTTTCTTTATGATTGTTTCTAAATTAAAGTTTTTACTAAATACTAAAAATCCTAAAGCTTGTGTTAAGGCTATTTGTCCGACGGGACGAAATAATAAGTTTCCTTCTCCTCCTCCTTTTTCGTGGTTAAATCGTCTTAATTCGTATGTTTTAACTCCTTGTTCTAATTGACGATAACTTGGTAAATTAGCTAAACCATCAAATAATTGAGCTAATAATTTTAATCCTTCTTCTATTTCTTGGTCATCGGGACGTAAAGAGATAAAGTTCTTTTTATTCTTATTTTTCCAGTGAGGAAATTTACTTTCTAAATAGCCCTCTGTCATGTCTTGTAATGCTTGTAAGGTGGTTAAAACAGTGGATTTACTAGCAATAGTTGCACTGTCCCAATTAACCCGAGAATTCCAGTCTTTTTCATCCCGATCTTTTAGTAAAGGATGAGTAATAGCAAGTCTTCTCGAAACAATAGCAAAACCATCATCTTCGTTCAATAAAACTAGCTGTCCTTTACTTAAAGAAATGGCCATGCGGTTAACATGAACAAATACGGATCTTACCCTTCTTCTTGCTTCTTCATAGGTTTCTCCTTTGATTACTGCGGGGATAATTTCAATGCCAACTTTTTCTTTGCTTAAACTCTGTAAAACAAGGGGATCTAGATCGTATTCTTCGATTAAGTCATCGAGTGTAATGGGGTTTCCTGTTGCTTTTTTATCCTTATTATAAACATCTAATTTTCCTGTTTTTAACAGTTCCATTAACCCTTGTATTCCCATTAGTCGATGTTGTCCATCTAGGGCAAATATTGAATAGCTTTTGCCTATATTTAACATTCCAATACTATCATTTTTATCTAAGGAGATGAAATCATCAACACTGACATTAGCACGACAATCACTATCCCATTCGATTGCATGGGTATCATTAACCCAGTCTTGACTAATTACCACTAAAATTGGGGGAAATTTATGATTTTTAAGGACAGCTAAATATTGGGCTAAATGTGCCTGTCTTGACCAATCTAAGGGACGTTGTTGTAATTCTTCTATGGTTTCAGAATCACGGATAATATTGTGAGTTTTTTGGTCATATTTACGGCGAAATAATTGCAGTTGTAAGGCAAAAGAAACTCGACTCGCTAACCATTCTAGGGTAACTGAACCCAAATAACTTTGAGTAGTTCCCATCTGAGTTTTTTGGACAAATAGGTTTTCTTGTCTGGATAAATGGCGTTCTAATAGTAAAGCTAGTGCCTGTTTTTCTTCGTTTTCTTGCTGTATGAGTTGCCTGGTAATATCTTGATCCATTTTGCTTATTTTACTATGTTATCTTAGGTAGGATTGCGAGTGATCAGCTTACGGATTTTTAGGTTGATTTTCAAACCAATTAATTAAGTCTTTTTCCTCTTGAAAATCTAGTAATGCTTCCCCTAATTCTTCTATTTTTTCGATAGGTAAATCGTTTATTTTTACTTCTATTTCAGCAGGAATAGTTGTTAAACGACGCTTGAGTTGACGTAGGATTAAAGCAATAGCTTCTTCTTGTCTTCCTTCGGCTTTTCCTTCGGCTTTTCCTTTACGAATTCCTTCAGATTCAATGCGTTGATAAATTACAGATTCTCTCATAATTTCTGACCTCAAAATGGTTTGGATTACCTCTTCTTCTAATAATAAACCAGCAAGAATGGCAGTTGATGCAGCAATGTTACTTTGTTGTCGTTGGTTATCTAAGCTGTTGATCCGTTCTGCAATATCTTGTAGGATAATAGCAGGATCTTCGGTTTGACTTAACACAGCTAAAGGCCATAACCCTGATGAGTTTAACAGTTGTTCTGTGGGTATTTCCCAGAGACGAATTACCTCAAATTGATGTTGGGTGTTAGGAATAGCAAAAACGTTTTGTTGCACTAACTCTGACGTACTGGGTGTTAGATAAATGACTACTTGGCGCATCTGTTTTTCAGGAAAACGCCGATAAACTCTTACCCGATAGTCTAACATCCGAAAAGGAATAGCTTGATCAGGTTTGGTCTGGAATTCCAAGTGTAGCACTACCTCAGATGATGATAGTAGAATTAAGGCATCAGCCCTAATCGGTTCTAAAGATAATTCCGAAGGCGTTAGAATAGTTAGGGGTATCGCTTCACCCAGTAACCAACTGGCAAAGTCTTCTGGAAAACTCTCTACTAGAAATTTACAGATATTATCATACATTGTTCATTTTAAGACACTAATACTATTTTATATAATTTTATTTATGTTTTTAAAAACTTTGTTTAAATTTTAGACTATAATAGACCTGTTTTAAATTGGATTTAGGTGAGATGATGGGGTTTGAGTATATATTACCGGTGATTCGGGGTATTCAAGGAGAACGAGAGTATTATGTTTCTATGTAGGCTGATGCAAATTAGCCAAAAAGCTTAAAGTTTTTCATACAGTTTTCATGTCGTCAAGAGAGCCAGTTATGACGGCTTTTCGTTTGGAGAGCATGGACTGTCCAAAAATTTCATCTATCCATTCAGATAGATCACGACAACGAACAGTAGAAAGAGCTTTTTGAATAACATTGGTGGTCAAATTTATTGTTAATAAAGGAATGGTTAGAAGAGTTTGTCGAAAGTCTTTGAGAGTACATCTTTGAGAAAAGTGTTTATATTTCCCAAAAATTGATTCGAGAACATCTGACGTAGCGACAATTGCTTGGTTATCTTTAATCTTTCCTAGCTCATTCTTTAAATAATTAACTATTTTATGATAGAATATTTGAAGAGGAGGAGAAATAATAAGGTGTGAGATATTTTCATTGAAGTGACTCAGTGATTCTTGGTTTAATCCGAAAATTTTAAGTTGCTTTTCTAAAGTGCGAGTCATGTCAATCATCGTTGACCATAAGGGAATTTCTGATTGATATTTGTCTAGCCAAGCCAGTTTATCTTTTAATCTTTTTTCTAATTTATCCTTTTCCATAAAGCCTAGTAATTTATCTAAAATATTCAAAGGACAATTAAGTAAATAAGTTGCCCAATTGGTTAGTCTTTCTGCATTAAAGTATCGACATTGTGACCGTTGAGAAGGAGGCACTAAAAAGCTTAATTCAGTTTGCTTTAGTTGTTGTTTACAACGGTGGCAGTCAGTTATAAAATTCTGGTAACTTTCAGAAGAAACTAATTCCTTTTTTAGTAAGTTTGCCATGGCGTGAGTAACATCATAAGTAGAAATAACTTCCGGATTATTCTCTTGATAAAGTTTGATTCCTTTTTTAAGATTACTACCATTATCACTCACAATTTGGCGAGGACTTCCCACCTTTTGACTCAGATTTTTTAAGGTGTTTTCAATCCATTCTCCTGTAGCTGATTCCGTGACTTCAATTCCTAATATTTCTCCATCTGTGTGTTTTAATCCTCTTTCTTCTTCCAAAATATTTTCTGTCCACAACTCATAAGAAATACCATAAATTACCAAGACTTGTTCTTTTCCTAACCTGCATTATTCATGAGAGAATTGAGAACAAGCCTGAAAGCCTTATATAATAAGGAATATGGAGATTTGACCCCAATAACAGTCTGTAATTTTTATCTATTACTAACTATTGATTATTTA
>NZ_JASJEB010000182.1 GCF_030064895.1 Crocosphaera sp.
TCTGCTAACATTGGACGTAAAAGTAAAGCCAATCTCTTTGAAAAGAGAGAGGTATTAGAGGGGCTTTTGGACGCTCCAAGACGATACTTTATCGTGTAAAGAATCCCCAACTTCTAAAGTTGGGGTAGTTCAACAGACCCTGAAACCTTTGCTCAAGTTTTGAAGCAAGTTTTGTTAGGAGTTTCCTCAGCAAGTGCAGATAATTTTTTTGAATCATTAATTTTACATTTAACTGAAGCGTTGGGGGTTAAATATGGCTTTATTAGTGAGTTAAAATCAGATAAACTAATTCAAGTGATAGTGGGATGTGTTAATGGGGAAAAATCAGAACCTTGTCTTTATAAAGTGGATAACACTCCTTGTCAAAAGGTGATAGAAGAAGGAAAATTTGTTTGTGCAGAAAATCTCGAAGAAGAATTTCCTGAAGATATATGGTTACAAGAACATAACCTAGAAAGTTATATTGGGAAAGCTATTTATGATCAAAAAGGTCAGGTTATTGGAATTCTTTGTATAATGAGTATTCAGAGTTTGCCTAATTTAGATTTAATAGCAAGAATTCTTGAGATTTGTGCCATTAATGTTACTCGCGAACTAACAAGAATAAAAGCTGAAAAACAACTTGATAATCTCAATAAAAATTTAGAAAACTTAGTTAATTCAAGAACTATTCAACTTGCAAAAACTAACAATAATTTACGAAAAGAAATTAAGCGTAGGAAGAAAATAGAATGCGAATTAATTAAGCAAGAACAACAGTTTAGAGAATTAGTTAATAATATTGAAAATGGAATCATTATTGTTGATAAAGAGGGTAAAATTAAATTTGCAAACCCTGCGGCTTTATCTATTTTTGAGCAACCCTTAGAAAGCTTTTTAAATTATGATTTTGGTATTCCTATTATTAGTGATAAATCGGTAGAATTAGAAATTATAAAATCTAATAATAATCAGGCTGTTGTAGAAATGTATGTTAGCTTAACTGAATGGCAAAAAGAGTCGGTTTATCTGGTTTCTTTTAGAGAAATAACGGAAAGGAAGAAATCAGAAATAGCTCTAATAAAAGCTAAAGAAGAGGCTGATTTAGCTAATCAATTTAAAACGGAGTTTTTATCTAATGTCAGTCATGAAATGCTTACACCCATGAATGCAATTTTAGGATTTTCTGAACTTCTTAAGTTAAAACTAAAATTTCATGAACCTCGTCTTTATAAATATGTTGAGACAATTTATAGTAGTAGTCAAGCTCTTTTATATTTGATCAATGATCTCCTCGATATCAATCAAGTTGAAGCAGGAAAAATAGAGTTAAATTATCATGATTTCTGCCTAAGAGTATTTACAAAAGAAATTGTAAGTCTTTTTTCATATCAAATATCAAAAAAAAGAATAGAGTTATTAACAGATATCGCAGAAAATGTTCCTGAAATTGTTAATTTTGAGTCTCTAAGATTACGCCAAATCATAGTTAATCTTGTCACAAATGCTATTAATTTTACTAAAAAAGGTTACGTTAAAATAATTATTAATGCTGAAGATTTTTCTAATAATTATTGTACTTTAAAAATCACAGTTGAAGATACAGGAATTGGTATTAAGGACGAGAATAAACAACGAATTTTTCAGGCTTTTACCCAGAGTAAGGGTCAAGATAATCGTTGCTACGGAGGAACCGGACTAGGTTTATTTGTTACCCAGAAAATTACCGATCTTTTAGGAGGAACAATCAGTTTAGAAAGTCAATGGCAAGAAGGTTCAAGATTTACGGTAATTTTTCCTGACGTAGAAATTATTAATTCCCTGGAAAATATAGAAGAAAATGCTCCCAAGAAAACTCTAGATGATCTTGATAGAATGACAATTTTAGTAATTGATAACGTTGCTGAAAATTGTGATTTAATTGAAGGTTATTTTGTAGGTACTAAACACAATTTATTTATTACGTATAAACAACCTAAAATAATTGATATTTTAGACAACAATTGTGTTGATATTATCTTGATTAACTTACATTGTCAAAACATTCATCCTAATTTAGAATTATTAAACAACTTAAAACTAGAGAAAAGACTCAGAAATACTGCGTTAATTTCTATGAGTCCACTTCCCCCAAATATGACTAAAATCAATGAAAATATTTTTCAAGAAATTCTAGAAAAACCGCTGAATTATTTTCAGCTTGTAGAAGTTCTTAGTCATGTTTTATCAGAAAAAGAAGGACAAAAAAATAATCTAATGTTACCCTTAACACCATTAGATTATCAAGCTATTGATAATAACTCTGATTTATTAGAAAAACTAGAAAAAATAGAAGCAACTTCCTGGAAATTGATGTGTTCTCGGATGATTTTTCCAGAATTACAAAAATTCTCCCAAAACCTTCAATATCTGGGAGAAACTCATAATTGTCAAATTCTCATAGATTACAGTGAAATATTAGCTAATAATCTGCACAGCTTTGAGATAAAAAAATTATCCGATACCCTAGGAAAGTTTCCTCAAATTAGAGTTAATTTACTCCATACTGCTAATTCTTTCAAACAAGAAAGGAACTCTAAACCCTAATTTTACTTCTACTTTGACAGGAGGTTTCCTACTCATTGTAGGGAATGCTCTTGTCACTAAAAATCCCTATGTACCCCTTTTGATGAACCAGTGAGATAGTTGTCTTAATTATAAGAGTAACCGTCTCTTATCTCCAGGAGGGGTTTTTCTTAGCAAATAAGTGGCAATTTTTAATTGTTTCCTCTACACTGTGATATCTAGAAACCTACCTGAGTCCAAATTTCTCTAGACACCATGACTAAAAGTCCTATCAAACCCTTCTATTTCGACGTTACAGAAGCAGAAATCGATTTTTTCGCTGAAGAGTCCAAAAAAGTCCTTAAATCTGGTAGGCTCATTTTAGGGGAAAACACAACGGAGTTTGAAAAAGCGTTTGCTGAATATGTTGGCACAAAACACGCGATCGCAGTCAATACAGGTTCTTCGGGTTTAGAAATCATTTTACGTCTGAAAAAAGCAGAAGGGACAACGGTTTTAGTCCCTACTAACACCAATTTTGCCACAGTTGCTGCTGTGTTACGAGTGGGGGGAGAGGTGCAATATTTAGATATGGATGAGAATACATTTGCACCTTCTTTACAAATGGTTAAGGATGCAGTGGAAAAAGGGTCAACTCCGGCCATTTCTGGGGTGTTATGGGTGCATATTGGGGGGGTTATTTCTCCTGAGTTTCCCGAAATTGTTAAATATTGTCACGATCATGGCTTATTTGTTCTAGAAGATACAGCACACGCCCACGGAAGTCAAATTAATGGGGTACAAGCAGGAAACTTGGGAGATGGTGCAGCGTTTTCTTTTTTCCCTACTAAAATTATGACCACTTTTGAAGGGGGAATGATTACTTTAAACGACGATGAAGAAGACTATATCGCGCGATCGCTGAGAAACCAAGGGAAGCGAGGAATGGACTTTGGGGGGTTACATACAGACTTTGGCAATAGTACCCGTATCAGCGAAGTTCATGCGGTTTTAGGACGCATTCAACTGGCTAAGTTATCCAAGATGATAGCACGAAGACAAAGCTGTTATGAGTTAATTACTGCACCTTTACGATCAGCAGAGATCAAGTTTGTTTCCACGGATCACATGGATCATGCTTCTCAGTATAAGTTAATGGTACTGTTACCGGAAGGAAAAACCCCTAAAGAGGTAAAAGCAGCATTAGCAGAAGAAGATATCTTTTTGGGGGGAACGGTTTACGAAATACCTTGTCATTTACAACCGGTTTTTGAGGGGGTTTGTAAGGGTGAAAGTTTCCCACGCGCTGAATATTGGTGTCCCCGTCATATTTGTCCCCCGTTAACTTCAGGAATGACAGATGAAGAGGCGAAAATAGTCGGAGATGCGTTAGTTAGACATTTAGCTTAATTATAGCGTTATTGTAGGGTGGGCAATGCCCACCTTACAAAGTTTTCTTTTTTAATTCTCAATCAATATTTTTGCTATTTTTTGTAATAATGATGATTGACTATTTTCACTAATTTTTAAAATATTTTGAGTCAGTGTCATAAAATGTAAAGTGGTGAGATGATGCTCTATGAGTTCGGATGTTTTAATGGTTTCTTTTGAATAATTTTTCCCGATTAAATGATAAACTCTAAATCCTTTTTTGATTGTGCCGGTTAGGGGTGCATTAGGTGGAACATAATATTGTATAAATTCTTCTTTACTCAAATCTAAACAAATCATCTTTTGTATACGATTAATTGGTTCTATTTCATTGTAATATGCAACTAAAGGTAATAGTTTACTACCTGTTTTCTTATTACTTCGGTTCAGTTCTAATGTTTCATTTTCAAGTTCTTCTAGGATACCATGTCTGCCGATTAAAGTTGGTGTGTAATAATTATCAGTATAACAACTAATATAGATTTGTTCTACTTCATCTACAAAATATTGTTGATCATTAATTAATGTGTCTGGATCTTTTTTTCTTCGTCTTAAAAATTTAAACCTCTTTTCAATTGTCTTTAAATCTCTGATTATTTGTTTCAGATAGATACTGTTTTCTTTATACAAAAATTCTACCGCAACTGCTTTAGTTTCTTTCTTTTGTGGACTGCGTACATAGATAACCCAAAAACTTTTTTCTGCACATGATTGATATTGAATAGGTAAGGCAATATTATCATGAAGAATACTTTTTCTTATCCAGTTTTTAATTCCTAATTCAATTAACACTTTTTCGATTTCAGATGAAGCTTTAAACTTATATTTTTGATAAAAACTTTTCCATTCTTCTTGATCTTTTTGTTTTGCTAAATAACAGTTAAAATCATGATCTATACCTAAATATTGATCATCGGTAAAAGCTTTCGTTTCTAAATTTAAAATATCTAAATCAATTCTGTTTTTTTCATTATTCTTATAAGTGAGACATGAAAACTTAGAGACTGTTTGTAAAGAAAAGATAAAGAAATTAGGCGGCACAGATTTGTGGTTATAAAACTATGGAATAAGTTTTTATGACAGTTTTATGAAGAGACGTTCTTATCCGTCAGATATAACAGAT
>NZ_JASJEB010000183.1 GCF_030064895.1 Crocosphaera sp.
CCGATATAAACCATAAAGAACTGCTCCGGCAATTCCTAAGACAATCACAGAAGTCACTAACTTTAAAATACCATTGAGAATAGATAATCCTGCTATAATCCCCACAATAGCCACTCCAACTTTAGCAGGAGTTTGTAACCCTTGATACCAGGTAGCGACACGGGTCAAAATCCCTGGCGTTTCTTCATCGGGGTCAAAAGGTCGAACTGGTGTAGTTTGACGGTTAATTTCTGCTTCAAGATCCTGAAATTTTTGTTCTAGTTTTTCTTCCCAGTTGGCACGGTTGCGATCGCTCATAGAATAACTATCCTAACCTAATGATCATCTGTATTATACTAACGCAATCCTGCTCAGTTGATAACGTCATCAGTTTGCTATGACCATGACATACAAAAGACACACACAACCCTTAACTTAGAAAATGACAACTTAATTGATTAAACTATTATGAAAGTTACCGTCATTGTTTTTAACATGGTTGCGACACTCCTTGTTTTAACTGGCTCGGGTTTGGTCTTAAATAAGTTGGAAACCGCTTCTTTGTCTAATCCTTTTCTGATGAAGACAGCGAACGTCAACCTAAAATAAGACCCCGTAGTTAACGACGGGGTTTAATTAACTGTTAATGCGATCGGTTCATTCTTTAGGAGGAAGTATGAGAGGTTATTCTCTGATACTTTTTTAATTATCGACCTAAAATTTGTCAAGGAACCGAACAATGAGAAAAACAAGAGAAATTAAAAATTTTCAGCTTTTTATCATTACCTTTGTTTATACATTCTCCTTGTTTCAATCTTTTCTGCCTCAAAAACCAACTAACTAATCCCTTTGTCTCTACAAATATTTTATTTTTTCTTTCTTCTTTCAAGAAGACGCACTGAGTAGGGCAAGGGAGCCTTTAAACCTAATTAAATAATTATTCATTGGTAACAAAAAATGAGGGATAATGGATAATGGATATTTAATTTGAATGGAATGAACCCCGACGCGCTGCAAGAACTTCTAAATGCGATCGCTACAGGAAAAATTACCCCTGATACTGCCTTAGAAAAACTGAAACACCTCAACTTTGAACCAGTGGCAGACTTCGCTAAGGTGGATCATCATCGTCATCTGAGAACAGGTTTTCCTGAAGTGATTTGGGGCCCTGGGAAAACCCCAGAACAGATCGTACAGATCATCAACACCCTCTCCCGTCATTCCCCTGTGGTCATGGCTACTCGCATTGAAACGGCGATCGCAGAGGAACTTGAAGTTGAGATCCCCTCCCTGATTTATTATCCTACCGCTCGTATTTGTGCTTTGAAAACGGGTCAAATTCCTTCTCAGGGTTCGGGGGTGATTTCTATTTTAACTGCGGGGACAGCCGATTTACCAGTGGCTGAGGAGGCAGCTATTACCGCACAATTATGTGGCTTCAAAACCCAACGACTTTGGGATGTGGGGGTTGCGGGTATTCATCGTCTTCTCAGTCATCGAGATTTACTCGCTCAGGCCGATGTTATTATCGTCGTAGCGGGGATGGAAGGAGCATTACCCAGTGTGGTTGCTGGAATGGTAGACTGTCCTGTTATTGGTGTGCCTACCAGTGTTGGTTATGGGACGAGTTTTGGAGGGGTTGCTCCTTTATTAACCATGTTAAATTCCTGTGCTACTGGTATCGGTGTGGTTAATATTGATAATGGGTTTGGGGCCGCTATTTTAGCAGGACAAATTTTACGCACGGCAGAAAGGTTGAAGGGCAAAGAAGAGTGAGAACTAGGGTTGTCAGGGATTAATTTATCAATCACCTGAGGGGTAAAATAGGAAGAAAAGTTAAGTTTTGTAAATGAAGTGAACCTTAACTTTAAAAAAATAAAAAGGATTATTAGGGTTTTTATCGGATTTATCAGAAATAAATTAATAAATTGCAGTATTACCGCCTAGAATTCTTGTTCTACCCTAGGCGGTTTCTTTTTTTATTCACATCTTGCACCAATTAATTCGGGTTATTTTCGTTCCAAGCAGGATGGGAAAACAAAGAAGCTGTCACCCTTACCCCTCGTAACTGATTTAATAAAGGAAGATGTCCCACTGGCGCACTTAAATCCCAAGTAAACTGATTCGGGTATTGAGTCCAATTATTGTCTTTTTTCCAGCCAATTTTTGGCCATAATTTATTAAAGTCTTTACCCACAGATAACCAAAGTTTACGCTGTACCGAAAAACCAAATTTACCCTCTGAATGTAACCACCATAACCCATTAATAGTCTGTAAATCCGTTGCAGGGAATTGTTCTACTTCCGTAAAATAAACCCATTTACGTTGCACTGCCCCTTCCCCCGCTAATTCACACATCAGATGACGGGTTAAGGTGTCTGCTTCTTGAAACTTCTGTTCAAGCAATAATTGATTGAGGTTACGATAATCAATATTACGTTGAGAGTTCAGAGGAATAATTCCTTGAGCAAAATGGTTGTTGAGAAATGTTTCCACTGTTGGGTTTTTTAATCGATAAAGTGCGCCATAAATTTGACCTCGCACTTGATCAATGCTATTGAAGTCTGATGTTTGTAAAAAATTCATTAATACCTTCCAACCCTCTTCCCCCACATTAATTAATTGAGGGATTAATGAGAGTTGCTCTTTGTGTGACCCATTGAGAAACTGATCCGCCAGTTGGGAGAGATTATGGTCTGTATTATCAAGGGTAGCGGCTTGTTGGTCAGTCATGAAACCATCCATATTTATAACTCCAGGGGACTCCCATTATAGGTCAGGGGGAAGTATCGAGGCGTAGCCGAGTACCCCCGAACCCTTAACGGGAGGCGTGGCGTATAAACTGCCGAGGACACCTCGGCAGACAGCCACTTGGGAAGGTCGTTCGATAAATAAATTGAGCAGAGCGAATCCTTATTGAAAAGCATAATTGTACCCGTCGTTACGGTGCATAAGTGTTAGATATTTAGGGTGAACATCAAACTTTTTGTCAGGTAATTGAAGGACAAAACTAGGACGGAATCTAGTAGCAATTTTCCCTACATATTGTCCTGCAAATTTGCCTTTAGGGACTGATGCTGACACCAAATCTCCTGTTTGAAATCCTCTAAAAAACTTAGCTTTCGGAGCATGGCTTTTAGGAAAACCAAACTTATTAGGACGGCATCTTTGTCTTGTCCCGTGTCCCGTTGCTTTAATTAGCAAAGGTTGATTAGTTCTAAAAACTAAATTATCAGAGACTTGTCCAACGCAAGCTGCATCTTGCCAGTGGCTTTTAGGAACCTTCAATCCCTTTCGATTAAACTTAGTTAATCCGCCACTACCTGTCTCTACTGGTAATCCCAATTTTTTGAGAGAATTAAATAATTTCCAGCGAGTAGAGTTAACCGCAGCAGCATCTTTTAATGGTGTTTTTGCCTGTTTTAAAATGCGGTTAGCCAAGTCAGATTTTCCTTTAAGAAAATCCTTAATATCCTGATTACCTTTAGCTTGATTACAGTCATGGCAAGCCAAAGTTAAGTTAGAAACTCGGTCACTTCCCCCCTTACTTCTGGGATGAATGTGGTCAACTTCAAAGGGCTTATTCGTTACTCCACAATACTGACAAGTTCGATTAAATTTAGCTAATAAATATTCTCGAACTTCCCAACCATATAGGGTTCCATGCTGATATTCGACCCCCTCAATCTCAGGATTCTCCTGCTTTTGTAAATCAAATTTAACTAACTCAACAGCCAAAGAATTAATGGGACAATACCTCAATAATCTTTTAACCCAAGTTAGAGTGGTATCTACTCGATGCTGCAAGCTTGGAGGTAGCCAACCGTCCCGACGTTTTCTGTTAAGAAATCTCCGTTGACGATAACGAGTTTTACGCCCTCGTCTCCCTCTTCTTATCTGTCGTCTTGAGGTTAAAGAATCTTTGATTTGTTGCCCCCGATGCTGTAATTCGACTGCCCAGATTACTTGATTTTCTTGAACTAGCGCAATGCCCGTAAATTTAGAACCTGGATCAATTTTTAATTTAATATTTTTAGGTGTTTCTGTTACTTCCTCCTTGAGAATAAGAGTAAAAGGATAACGTCTGAAAACAGCAGCTTTCCCTTGTTTTAATAGTCGTCTTGCCTGTCCAGGATGAATAGGATTCAACGGCTTTTTAGTTGTGTCTAAAACGAATACAAAGTTTGGCATTTTAGTCTCCCGTTAGGGGTAATGTTAGCCTCGTTCAGTTATCTAATCTTGTGAGGTCTAATTCACTTCGTTAACCCGTTTAGCGATGTTTAAAATTAGACGAAAGAGCAGGAAGCTGGCACGCACTTCAAGGTTTCTTGAATTAGATAACGTCTCCTAGAATTTCTAGAGAACTGGTCACATTATGGGCAATAGCTGCGCCCCCGTTATATTGCCTAAGCAATTAACGGCGGGTTTGTGACATATTCGTATTTCAGGCGTTGTTTGTCCTCCCATTCAAGATATTCTTCGGGAGTCATATAAAAATGTTCTTTTGCTGCAACCATGTTTAAACCTCATGTTTTAACTAACGATGGATAACTAATAATTGAATTTAACGCTTCTAAAGCACGATCGCGATATTTCCCGTATCTTTCCCGTTTATTGCGGATTCTGAAGGGTAAATCGGGTAAAATACCAAAGTTAGGTGGCATGGGTTGGAAATGTTTCGGGGATGCACTACTAATGAATTCAAATAAAGCTCCCATCATCATTGTAGAAGGTAAGGTAATGGGTTCTAATCCTAATGCAATGCGTGCTGCATTGGTTCCGGCTAACCATCCCCCGGCTGCTGCTGCAGTGTAACCTTCGGTGCCGATTAATTGTCCGGCGGCCAAGAGGGTGGGACGATTTTTAAACTGTAGGGTAGCCTCAAGTAATTGGGGAGAGTTAATGAAGGTGTTGCGGTGCATGTCACCCATACGGACAAATTCGGCTTTTTCTAGGCCAGGAATGAGACGAAAAACCCGTTTTTGTTCCCCCCATCTTAAATTAGTTTGAAAACCCACCATATTCCAAAGTTTACCCTGTTTATCTTCTTGCCGTAGTTGCACAACAGCGTAGGGACGTTTTTCTTTGTTTTCGGGGTCACGAAAGTCTCCTAACCTTGCATCAAATAACCCCACAGGTTTCAGGGG
>NZ_JASJEB010000103.1 GCF_030064895.1 Crocosphaera sp.
TTCATCCCATCCCTAAGCGTCCGGCGGTACTCGCCTGTGGCTCGATGCGTCCACCTTAGCTATAGCGAGGGACTTCTCCCGACATCTCAGTTAATAGTATTTTTAGGTGGCGACTTCTGACAATAATTTTGTTACAATCTTTCGTACTAAGAAGTTCACAGGAAGTCAAGATAAAATGACTTTTAGAACTGGATCTTTACTAAGGCTTTAAAGTCAGAGTAAGATATTCCCAATGTACCACTGATTTTTCCTATCTTGCGTACAACAAACTTAGTATTTTGTAACAAAAGGAAACAAATCTTATGAAACGATTGTTCGCTTTAATTCTCGTTGCTGCCCTGTGGTTTAGCTTTGCCCCTACTGCAAGTGCTACTTATGATAATTTGACACCTTGCAGCGAAAACCCTGCTTATCAGCAAAAATCTAAAAATTTCCTCAATACCACCGATGATCCTCAATCCGGTCAAAAACGTGCTGAACGTTATGCAGAGGCATTATGTGGTCCTGAAGGCTATCCTCACTTAGTGGTAGATGGGAACTTCTCTCACGTTGGAGACTTTACCATTCCTGGTTTGATGTTCCTCTATATCGCTGGTTGGATTGGTTGGGTTGGACGCGCTTATTTAATCGCTGTCCGCGATGAGAAAGACTCTGAAATGAAAGAGATCATCATCGATGTTCCTCTAGCTATCAGCAAAATGTTAACTGGTTTTATGTGGCCTTTAGCAGCTTTCGGAGAACTTACTTCTGGCAAATTAACCGCTAAGGATGACGAAATTAACGTATCCCCTCGTTAATTAAATATTATTTGCACTTTTTTCGTTGATCATTAATTGTTTGGAGAACTAATTCATGGCAGATTTGACAAAGTTTTTATCCACGGCCCCTGTTTTAATTATGGCCTTATTAACCTTTACCGCAGGGATTTTAATTGAGTTCAATCGTTTCTTTCCTGATCTTTTATTCCATCCTTTAGGATAAAAGATTATATGATAACTTACTTCATTAGTTCATAATTTTTGGAACGTTAATGAGGTCTAAAGTTTCATAAAGATTATTTTTGGAACAAGGATTTATCCCTTGTTCCAAAATTTTTTTGTACATTTAACTATTATTCAAATTATTTTTTGACTAAGAATCATCTTAAAATTATTAGGAGATGCAACAGTTATTCCCCGTCTTACTGGTTTAAGAGGACGAGAAGAACGGAGTTTTAATTGATATTTTGAGAGGATAGTATATAAAACTATTTTCATCTCCATTTTAGCTAATTCCATACCAATACAGCGACGACTTCCCCCACCAAAAGGAAAATATTCATAGGGAGAAAATTGTTTTTCTAAAAACCTTTCTGGACGAAATTGTTGAGAATTAGGATAAATATCTTCTCGATGATGAACTAAATAAATTGCAGGTGCAAATACCGTTCCAGGTTTAAATTGATATCCCATTAATTCTAGGGGAGTGTTTAAAATACGAATAAATGTAGTTAATACCACTGGATAAATACGTAAAGTTTCCTTGCAAACTGCATCTAAATAAGGTAATTTAACAATATCTAGCAAATCAGTATTACCATTAAAATTTGAGAAATAAAATCGCAATTGATTTTCAACATCTGGACAATAATGAATCCAATATAAAGCCCAAGTTAAACTAGAAGCAGTTGTTTCATGACCAGCAATTAAAAGAGTAATCAATTCATCGTGTAATTCTTGATCACTCATTGATTTTCCTGCTTCATCTCTGGCTAACATTAACAGAGTTAAAATATCTGTTCCTGTATAATTTTCTTGTAGACGGCGTTCTCTAATTTCAGTATAAATTAACTTTCTTATCTCTGATTTTATCCGTAAAAAACGTCCCCAAGGACTCAATTTACCCCAGTCTTTTTGGAGAACACGAAAGAACATAATAGTAGCATTTGCCGGATTATCAAAAAAAGATAGCCACGATTTTAATAAATCTTCTAATTTTTGATAACGTTCTCCTTCCGTGATACCAAAAACAGCTTTTAAAATAACTTTTAGAGTAATTTCCTGCATGATTTCACGAACATTAAAAGCTTTATTTATCTCTAGATTTTCCGTAACTTCATCGCTAATGGAATAAATCAATTTAGCATAACTATTAAGTCTTTCTCCGTGAAAAGGAGGCGTTAATAATTTTCGTTCTCGTTGGTGTCTTTCCCCTTGTAAAAAGAGTAGAGAATTATCCCCTAATAAGGTATTTAGAAAACCGGCACCTGCTACGCTTTTAAATTTCGTTTTATCCTGGGTTAATATTTCTTGAATAGCCTGGGGATTACTAATATAAATAAAAGGAGTTTCAGATTGACTCGTGGCAAAAATATCCCCATGTTTTTGATAATTATCTTCTAAATAATCCAAGGGATAAAAAATCAGTTTCAACATTCTTAGTAGTCTTAGTCCAGAAACGGTCGGTGGGAAATTCATAATCAGTCTAAATACTCAAAACTATAATAATTTAATTCTTGAATTCCTGACGATTAGGTTAGGCTCATGATTGTTAATAATGGTAACATAAACAAATATTTATTATCAAAAATTAATCTATAGAATTAAAATTTAATATTTCGCTAATAAGTCATAATTGAGCCATAAAAAATAGATAAAAAGTGACCTTAATCGGTTACAATAACTACAGAATTATTTGCTTAGGAAAAGTCGCTATGCAGCCAAGTCGTAGCCAAGGAATGGAAATCCAAAAGCTAACCGGACTAGAACCTAGACATTTTGCAGATTTAGTCAGAGCATCCCAACTGGTTTTTGATCCAACAGGAGGTGTTTTTGGCAGACGTTTGCACGTTGATTGGTCTGTGTTTGGATTATCTCCTCATATTATTGATAATTTGAGACAATTAGGGGAAAAGTATCAATACTCCTCTCCTTATGTACCGATGGAAATTATCTGGGTTCAATTAACCCCAGAAACCCGTAGTTGGTTCATCGAACATAAAGATATATTATGGGAAATAGAAGAAGCTTATCCCCCCATTGATGAAGATTAAAGTTTCGTAGACTTAGTTATTTTGTCCCGCAAATTGTTGATTCAATCATCTACAATGTTGATCAATAAAATGCGGGACTTTTTTGGATTACTTATATTTTAGTTTCAAAACCAGAATAGGAAATGCTAAAATAAAGGTAGCTACATTGGTCATAATTACGGGAATATCCCCCAAAAATAAACCATAAAGAATCCATAACAATACGCCACAGCAAAACAGTAAAAACATCTCTAAAGAAATGTCTTTTGTTGAACGAGTTTTCCAGGTTTTCAACATTTGTGGAAAGAAAGAAATAGTGGTTAGGGTTCCTGCTAATAAACCAATCCAAGTAATTGAATTCATAGGTCAGTAATGGGTCTTAATCTAAAATTACAATAGGGTACAATAATAACAAAAATATAATAATTATTAGCCCTATGACTAATTTAAGGTAGACTCAAAATGATTGCGATTAAATCATTATATTAACCTTTATGAACCAGCCTACCACTTATGTCTCTAACCAACAAAAACTAAAGCAGTTAATGCAGCAAGCAGAAATTGCTAGTTTTGAGGAATTAAGTCTAGTATCTGGGGTATCTCAATGGCAGTTAAATCGATTATTAACGGGATTACTTCCTAAACTATCCATTACAGATATTCTTAAGCTATCCCAGGTTTTAAATATATCTTTAGAAAAGTTGTTACTAGAATTTGAAACTGCCCAATCTTTGAGTAACGATTGGGAAATGACCAGTAAAGTAATCTCTAGCAATATTAATACTAATACTAATACTGATAGTAATACTCAATCTTTAGAAAAAGAATATAAACAGTTGCAAGATAGACTAAATCAACAAGAAGAGACATTAAAAAAAGAATTTCAATCTGCTAGTATAGCTGCCTTGGAATCTTGGTTATTACAATGGCCAACCGCAGCGATTGTAGCTCAAAAAAATCCTGAAATATCTGCCGTTAAATTATTGCCTTTAGTAAAACCTATTTTTGAATTATTGAAACAATGGGGACTAGAAATGAAAGGAACGGTAGGAGAAACGATACCTTATGATCCTCAATTTCACCAACTACTAGAAGGAGGAGGAAACGCTGAACCAGGTGACCCCGTGATCATTCGCTATCTAGGTTATGATCATGAACATAAATTGTTGTATCGTGCCAAGGTAAGTCCTGTGAAGAAAGAGGAAAAGTCCACCGCAACAACCGACTAATTTTTGTTATAAATCTTTACAAAAAACACTCTTCTGTTCCATTTGGGGTTAAATTAGGTTAAATCTTCCTGACATTTCCCCAAAAAACCCCATTTAGTTATATATGATACGTAATTTTTTGATGACCTCTTTCTATGCTTAATAGCTAAGGTTGCTGTTAAGTTTCGCGCTAGACAGATCCTTTTGTTGAATTAGTAATCATTAACATTATGGCCCATCACGGAATTTTTATGTTGTTAGAAAAATATCCTCAATTACGGCCAATGATTAAAGAAGGTCGTTATTTGTTAGGATATACAGACGGAAGTTGTAAAAATCAACAAATACAAGTCTTTTTATTGCGTTCCCCCTGGACTCAATTTTGTATTTGGGCTGCCACAGATGAAATAGCGATTCCGGCCGGTGGAGTTTTGCTGATCACAGATGATCTGGAGTGGAGTGTGGAAAGCGAGTGGAAAGCATACAGTTTAGTCACCCCTACTTCTTCTACTCTAACCCCACAACATCGCCGTAAGAGGGCCTCAAAACAGGTTTCTCCTATGACAAGCTTGGCCGCTGAAATTGCCACGGAAGCAGCGCAAAATGCTCGCTCTCAGAGTCAAAAAATGAGTCCTACTAATTAACAGATTCTGGGTAATTGTTCTCCGCTTAACATATCGACAATGCGCTGAGAACCGATTTTACTTTCTAGGGTAACTAAGCCCATTCCTGTTCCGGTCCCAGTTACTTCACCAACGATGGAAGCATCTTGAGAAAATGATTTGAGAATCTCTAAAGCCTTGTTGACTGAGTTTTGGGCAATAAAAGCGACAAATCTCCCCTCATTGGCTACATAGAGGGGATCAAACCCCAGAATTTCACAGGCTCCTTGTACATCTTCTCTAACAGCGATCGCTTTTTCTTTAATGTTTATAGTAACACCAGCACTCGCAGCAATTTCATTCAAGGCACTAGCTAAACCCCCTCGGGTTAAATCCCTTAAACAATGAATTTCTATCCCTTGAGTGAGCATTTCTAGGACAATATGATGGAGAGGGGCGCAGTCACTTTCTATGGTGGTTTCTAATTCTAATCCCTCTCTAACTGCCATAATAGAAATACCATGACGACCAATATCTCCACTAATTAAAATAGCATCCCCAGGCTGAACAATTTGCGGGGCAATAGTTTGATTGTGTTCGATAATTCCGACCCCAGCAGTATTAATAAAAATGCCGTCTCCCTTTCCGCGATCGACAACCTTTGTATCTCCTGTAACCACTTTGATATTAGCAGTATCGGCTGCCCTTTTTAAGGACTGGATGACACGCCATAAAGTTTCCATCGGCAATCCTTCTTCGATAATCAATCCTAAACTTAAATAAAGGGGACGTGCGCCACCCATAGCTAAATCATTTACAGTTCCATTAATAGCTAGACTACCAATATTTCCCCCAGGAAAAAAGAGAGGGTGAATTACATAAGAATCAGTTGTAAAGGCAATTTTAGAACTAGGAAGATTAATTACAGCAGCATCATGAGGGGGAATATCTTCAGAGTTTTTAAACACAGAAAATACCATTTTTTCTAATAGCTGCTGCATCAGTTTTCCTCCACCACCATGAGCGAGTAAAACTTGAGGATATTGCTCTACAGGAATAGGACAAGATACATTAAAATCATTCATGTTAATTGATCAAAATAAAATTTATCTTTATAAATTATAGAGATAAATTATCATTCAAGTATCTAGAAAAAAGCTTAAAATATTGAGATTTGTTTTATTGTCCATGATTCATTATTAAAAATGTATAAAATCTCACTTGATTTCCTAATCTGCCTTATAATCATAGCTGTGGTACACTGAGATTCAGTTAAGTTAACCTTGTGGTACAATAGATTCCTTAGTAGGGTTAAAGTCCTATCTAGAAACGTTATAGTGCTAATGTTGGTTAAAGGTTGCCTTAAGGTAAAATCTAACCCAGTATGGATTGCTAGACACTACTAAAGGTGTGAGGAAAGCTGTGTCAGTCAACAAAACCCATCCCGAAAACCGTTCTCAACAGAAGTATTCTGTTGAGAAAAAGCCAAAAGCTCTGAATTGGTTATTAATTAGTATAGGACTCACAGCCGTGTCCTTAGCATCGGCAGGGGTCGGTGCATTTCTGGCGGTATCACTATCGGCCACCCCTCTACAGCAAAGTTCTCTAACCCCCGAAGAAGAAGAAGTTTTTAGTCAAAATGAGGCAATTTCCTATCAAAGCTTACGACTTCCTGAGTTGAGTCGTGCTGTCAATGTTTTGGTTTTAGGAACTAAGGTGTTAACCTCGGAAATAGATGAAAAGCCCAGCGAAGATTTAGGATATCACGCCCTAGTTAATTCCTTTAAAGGCTTGTCCGATACAATGGTCTTAGTTAGGTTTGATCCCCTGAGCAATAAACTTCGTGTTTTATCCATTCCTAGAGATACGCAAGCCAGCATTAGGTACGAACTGAGAAAAATCAACGAAGCTAACTATTATGGTGGTCCAGCTTTAGCAGCCGAAAGTGTGAGCAAACTATTAGGTGGCGTTAAAATTGATCGTTATGTACGAGTTAATATTCAAGGCGTAGAAAAGTTTATTGATGCTTTGGGTGGTGTTGATATGTACATCCCCAAAGATATGAAATATACGGATCATAGTCAACATCTTTATATCGATCTCAAAGAAGGTGAACAACATCTAGACGGAGAAAAATCCGTTGCTTTTTTACGATTTCGCTACGATCGCTATGGTGATATTGGACGGGTACAACGACAACAAATGTTTATGAGGGCTTTGGTAGAACAAGCTCTCAAACCACAAACATTACTAAGAATACCGGAAATTTTATCTATTATCGGTGCTTATATCGATACTAATTTAACTGTTGAAGAATTAGTTGCTTTATCAGGGTTTGCCTCTCAAACAAAACGCTCCAATGTACAAATGTTAATGCTTCCTGGACGTTTTAGTGGGGATGGGAAAGAGGAAGTTAGTTATTGGTTGCCTAACCGTTATCAAATTACAAATATGGTAGCCGAACACTTCGATCATGGTGAAATTAATTTTCAAGCCCAACCTAGCAACCCCAGTCGCCTCAGAATTGCCATTCAAGATAGCACAGAAGATCCCGAAGCGGTGAGGCGCATGGTTAACCATTTAATGGAAGCAGGGTATCGTCGCATTTTTGTCGCTGATGAATGGAATCAAACCCTACAGACAACTAGAATCTTAGCGCAAAATGGTGATGATTTAGGGGCTGCAACCTTGCGAGCCGATTTAGGAATGGGTGAGGTGTTAGTGGAAAGTACAGGAAATTTAGGCTCTGATATTACCATTGTTTTAGGTGAAGATTGGCAAAATTATTTTCCTGATTCCTCAATCCAATTTCAAGAATCTTCAGTTAAATCTATTCCCTAGATCAATGTTTCTTGTCTCCAGAAAAAGAATATTATCCATTGTCAATTTTAGCTAAAATTTGCGTTGCTTCTGCACATAAAGCTTCATGACAATGACCATTACTAGCGATTAAACAACCCCATTGACGTACATCTCCTCGGTTATAAATTAAGGGGTCACCGTTCTCATGAGTAAATTTTCCTCCTGCTTCGGTTAAAATTAATTCTGGTGCAGCAAAGTCCCAATCTTTGGCCGCAGATTTGCCAGACAAAGAGATATAAATATCAGAAGTTTTTTCTAATAAAGTTGAAATTTTACCCCCAACACTGCCCATATAAATGCGATCTTTTAAAGGTAAAGCCTCAATTAAAGCTTGAAAGCGATCGTCTCTATGGGTACGACTAACTACTAAATATAAATCTTCAAGTTTATTTCGTTCGGATACTTTAATGGGAGTAACTTTCCCATCTGCTGTTTCCACAAAAGTACCGTTACCTTTACTTGCATAATAAATTTTTTCTGCCTCAGGAATAGCAACGACGGCCACCATCGGACGACCTTGATAAGCTAAGGCAATATGTAAAGCATATTCACCGGTTTTATCAATAAAATCTCTGGTACCATCAAGAGGATCAATAATCCAAACCCAATCTTTAGGAATAGGTTCCGTTCCTTCATGGGTTTCTTCACTTAAATAACCAAAGGTATCTTCAGGAAAAACTCCTTGTAATTGCTCTAAAATGTACTGGTTAGCGGCAATATCAGCCGCAGTGACAGGACCATCTTTTTTATCTTCATTAACCTTTAAATCACCTTCTCCCCGATAATATGCACTGAGAATTTTAGCTGCACCCCAACCCACTGAACGGGTGATTGCTTCGATTTCTTCTAATTTTTGGGTTTGTGTCATTTTTGTGTTAGTCCCTTGATTAGCCTATTTCCCTAATTTTATCCTCATATCGCCTTTATTAAAATAGTAGATAATTATTAAAAAATAGAAAAATTATCTTAATCGTCTATTTACTTGAATTCCTCATTGATTCGTAGTTATTCTTAGTTATTCAACACACAACATTTTATTTTAAAGGGATTGACGAACTAACACAAAAATGGTATTGACTGTATAATTCAAAGGAAAATGATTGTCTCGAATGTATCAAAAAATTTAAGATTTTAAAGCTATAAAATTTACACCCTTTCAAGTTACGATTAACAAGGGGGGAATTATTGGAAAACGATTCCCTTGGAAACTTCTCTATGGATAGTAACGTTTCCTAATTCTTTCGCGAAGTAATGGTTTATCTTAAAAGATTATGCTCAACAAAATCGCTAATCAAATTAAAAAGTATTTCCCTGCACCAGAAGTGAGTGCGCACTGTGATGGTCCTTGTGGGGTGTATGATCCCGCTTCTGCTCGTGTTTATGCGGAAGCAGTGTACTCTATGACCAAGAAAATCGCTGATTTAGAAAGTCATGTACCTTCTCCTACGGACAGTGCTGCTACTGTAGCTTATCACAATACTTTATCTCGTTATATTGCCATTAAGGAAGAGCAAGCGCAGAAAACCAAAGAAGAAATCCTCATTCTCTGGACTGACTACTTTAAACCTGTACACTTAGAGGCATACCCCGATCTCCATGATATGTTCTGGAAAGCCGCTAAACTTTGCTCTTCTTGTAAGGTAGAAGTTAACCTAGCTCATGCTAACCAATTAATGATGGAAATTGAGAAAATCCACAGCATCTTCTGGGAAACTAAAGGACGGGAAGTACCCTGGATTAAAGCCAGCTAGATTATGATTTTTAAAGGTGGTAGGAATCAATTTGCTCTCAACAAGTAACTATCAAGAATTATTGCTCTGGTTGTTGAGGTTGCGTCAACGGTTTTGTGTCACAGGGAATTCTATGTTTCCTATACTGAAAGCAGGAGAAGAAGTCCTTGTCGACACAAAAGCCTATCGCCGTTATCTGCCTGGAATTGGGGATTTAGTTATTGCTTGGCATCCCCAAAAAGAAAATTTAAGAATCATCAAACGGGTGGTTAAAGTTGACGAGAAGGGTAATTGTTTTTTGATGGGAGAAAATAGTTTAGAAAGTAGTGATAGTCGTTCTTTTGGTTGGGTAAGTTCACAAAAAATCATTGCTAAAGTCACCAGTAAGTTTCCTTAATTTTGATTGAGTTTTTTGGGGAAATGTTTTAACCTCTCTGGGTAGATAAAAGCACTTGAATATGTCTCGTTTGACATTCTGGTAAAAAATAATTTTCGGATTCTTGACAAGATGGATGTTGATTATAACGCGGCTTACAAAAATCATTAAAATCATCCCATCCTAAACAAGCTAAACCATAAATTAAAGTTTGACAAAATTTACCATTAAAATACCCACCATGAATATCTATTTTGCTATCGTGTTTGTTGAAAATCCACTGTCTTAATAGCCCTAAACATTGCCAGACGGGTATTATTTGATGATTTTTAGCTGTACTGAGGATTAGTTTATCATCGTCACTATGTTCAGCATTTTCATTGTTGACCTTATCTTCACAGTCTGTACAATCAAAATAGGTAACTTGTGTAGTAACTATATTCTTAGTAGTTAGAATAACTTGCTTTTTAACCAAACCATCAGTGAGGAAAGCAGAAATAATTACCCAGAGTAATGATAAACCGAATTTTTCAGCACCTCTTAAAAGAGCTAAAATTCCAAATTGAAATTTGGGACTACCTAGTAGCTCAAATAACGACTTACGTTCACCTCTACAAACAATGTGCAAATTGCTTAAAAATTTTGTTTTGTCTATGTTTCCATGTGGATTAAGAGTTTGATAACATTGATTACTTTTTGTCTTATCGTAAACAACAATATTTCCTAATCTAAATCCTCTTTCAGCACAACTAGCAGGAAATCTAAAATAGTTACTAATCATTGAAAAAACTCTTAGAACCATATCACCTTGATTACTAAATAAATAAGCTTCTTTACATTTATCTATTGCTGTTTCTAAGACATTTGATTTACCTGGGAAAATAGCTTGTACAGAAATATCAGGAGCTACTAAAACTAAACGTTCTAATAAAAAGTGCCGTCCAATTCTATTATTTTTATTATTTTCATCAGTTTCAGAATCGTTAGTTTGACCATTTTCAAAAGCATCACATAGTGTTCTGATAGTGTGAGTTGCTACAAATGCACCCATACTATGAGCAATAAAAGATAGTTTTATATCATGGATATCGTCCTTATTTTTAGATTCTATTTTGTCTTTAATTTTCCTGTCTAATTTTTGAATCAGATCAACCAAATCAGCAACTCCAAAAAACATTGCTCTATATTTATCACGAAAATAAGCTGTGACTCTTAGGAATATCAAAGTCACGACTACTCCGAAATATAATGTCCAAACTACTAAACCTAACCACATGATTAACTTCCCAAAGCAGTTAAGATTGTTAAAATTAAAGAAAAGTAGTACCAAAAAATAAATTATAATCACAACAAAGAAGACAAAACGTAAACATAACTTATTATTTCTTGATATGCTAAAACTAGAGAATAATTCATATATTAAAATCAGTAAATTCAAAAGGGTAAGGAACAAGAAGCAGAAAAATATAATATACCACAGATACCAAAGTTCTTGGTTTTTCATAAAGAAGAAAATAAAATCAAAAATCAAAAATGTGACAAAAAATAGTAAATCATTAATGATTTCAAAAGGAATTGGTAATGTTCTAAATGCAGTGCAACAAGCATTCCAGAAACCCTTCCAGGAACCCTTTAAAAAATCCTCTGATGGCCAAGTGTACCCGATTATAACTAATTTTCTGTTGTTTTCTGGCTGACTTTTCTGCGAATTCCACAACGTGCTAAACGTGCTGTTAATAAAATTAAATCTTTCTTTATACTGTTCTTTTGCTGATTCTTTTTCAGTCTTATAACCATGAATCATAATAACTAACTCATTAGCTTTTGAAGTAGATAAAAATGTAGCAATCTTACCCAGTCTGTCATCCTTATCAGAGTTTTCCTTTGTCTGAGATGATGATGTATCTTGCTCAGATTCTGTCTGTCCGTTAAGTGTACTCTTTTTACAGTTTAATCTTGATATCAATGAAACAATAATATTCTGAGGTATCTGAAGTATATTCTGAAGTCTGTCATCCTTATCAGGGTTTTTATCTGTCTGAGATGATGATGTATCTTCCCCAGATTTTGTCTGTCCGTTAAGTGTAATCTCTTCCCACTTTAATCTTGGTTGCTCTGAATTATTAGATGAGTCATCTACATTAGCATTAATTGTACTGGTAGCTAAATATGCTTGAATATGATCTGTCTTTATGCCATCAACTTTTTGAGTAGAATCTTCTTCAACACGGGGAACAGGAGCAATAGTTTCATTCATCACACACCTGCCTTATAATGATATTATATATACTTCGATCCTATATCTTGTTTTTTTTAAGTGACTGGTACTCTTGACAAAAATAAATTTTATTTTACTTTTTTTAGGATTTCTTTAATTAGCTTAATTGTTTGTTCAGTATCCACTGCCATAAAGGTTAAATTAGGAGACAAATTGTAAAATAATTGTTTAATTTCTTGATATTCACTTAATAAAATAACAGGTTTTTGATTCTTTAATGCTAAAGCTATTTCTGATAAAGTTCCTAAACCCATTCCACAAACAACGATAACATCAGACGATAAAACGTTAATATTATTTCTCGCGTTTCCCATATCAGTAAGAATGGCAATATCCACAGCATCAGAAACATTTTGAGTATGATTTGATGGTAGAATACCGAGAGTTAAACCTCCTGCTTCTTTTGCTCCCTTATTCGCTGCATCCATCACCCCAATATTACGGCCTCCTGTTAATAATATCCAGTTTTCCTGTGCAATTAATTTTCCTAATTCGTAGGCATTTTTAATATCTGTTTCTGTTGCTAATTCTCCAGGTCCCATAACACCGATAATTGTTTTTCTCATGATGTCTGTATCTCTCGTTGATGGAAGATTGATACAATCAACTTGATTAAGCTCCCTGTCGGACTTGAACCGACGACCTACTCATTACAAGTGAGTTGCTCTACCAACTGAGCTAAGGAAGCGATCGAGAACTGATTAAAAACCAGTTGCTCTATATTTACACACCCCACCTCCTAAAGGTGAGTGAATTATGATTCGACAATTACTTGTTGAAACCTACCCTCAAATGAGGATTACTAGGCTGACTGGTACTTACCTTACTAGGTCATACATCCATCTGTTTCCAGACACCCTGCCGACTCACGGTTAGTCGTCACTTTCTGGGGTACTCCCAGTAGGTAGCAGTTAAACCTACTGCTTTAGCATAGCACAATTACGCCTATTAGGGTAGGGAGGGGTTTTATACCCAAGATTTTTCTACAACACCCATTAAGCCATGCTATTTTCAATGGCCCAACGAGCCAACTCAGTCCGATTATGAAGATTCGTTTTATTGAGCATATTAGAAACATGACTTTCTATAGTGCGTTGACTAACACTAAGTTTCTCAGCAACCCTTCTATTAGAAAGTCCTTGGGCTACCAACTGAACCACTTTTGTTTCTGTTGGAGTCAATTCTACATCATTGGGAACATGAATACGATCACCCTCATCACGAGAAAGATTAGCTTTATGAAGCATCAAACGGCTCGCTTGTTTGAGGGATGACTCCACTTGAGCAACTAACTCTTCTGGTTCAAAAGGCTTTACCATATAAACGTCAGCACCGACGTTAAGACCTTTAACCTTGTCTTGGCTTTGTCCTTTGGCTGAGAGAAACATGACCGGAACCCAATTGGTACTAGAATTCTTACGTACTTGTTCAATAAAAGTATAGCCGTCCATTTCTGGCATCATGACATCGCAGATGATCATGTTAGGAATCTTTTTCTTTTCATGCAAGTCACTCAGGACTCTTAGTGCTTCTTTACCATTTTCTGCTGTGGTTACTTCATATCCCTGAAATTCAAGATAATCTTTCACTAGCAAAACTAGGTTCGGATCATCATCAACTAATAATAAGTGTTTATTTTCTTTCTGGGAGTTATCTTTTGGGGTTGCCATCTTCTTTTTTGGGGTTAATTTTGATAAGGATTATGTTTAGAAGTATATGTGAAGATTAAGAGTATTTTGATTTTATCTTAACCTATACTGACTGTTTTAAGTAACATTTTATTGCCTTTTTTCGCCTACTATCTCACTGTTAAGTTCAGTGGGTTGATTTTCAATGATTCTTGATTTAGATTTTTGAGAGAGTTCAGGTAAAGCATGGGTACAGAAGGCATAGTCTTCAACTACTTGGTCTCCAATGAGATGTTCTTGAATAATGCGTTCAATGACTTCTGGGGTTGCTTGCCGATACCAGACTCCATCAGGATAAACAACAAGAATTGGCCCTTCGAGACAAACTCGTAAACAATTGGCTTTTGTGCGAAAAATACAGGCAGGTTTGGCCTCTGTGGTTCGATCTAGTTCTAGTTCTTTGAGACGACGTTTAAGATAGTCCCAAGCTTCTAGACTCGTTTCTTTAGAGCAACATTTGGGTTTAGTTTGATCAGCACAAAGAAACAAATGTCTTTGAATTTGATTAAGTCCCAAACTTTGAATCGTTGTTGATAAACTGTCTGGCGATTCTAATAGGGTTTCAATATTGGGTGCTGTTTCTTCTGAACTATTTATAACTGGTTGACTCATAGATATTTATTCCAGAAGGACTCATTTTTTATTCTAGTCTATCACGAGGTTTCTCGGAAGTACAACAATAAAATTCTTGAAAAAATTTATTTTACTTAAATCAATCTAAGTGATTTTATTGACTTTTTTATTCTTTTACCGCGAAGCTTTCAGTATCATCCCTGTATAGTTATCAATATCCTGAGAATTGATGAGATGACAAAGGATTTAGAACAATAAATGTTGGATCCGTTACCATTTCAAAACAGCAGCATCTGACCCTTTTTCTCGTCGTATTTTTCCATCTTTTTCAAACCAATCAATTACTTGTTGATGGGTTAAATCTTCTAGAGAAACATCCAAATCTTGAGCAATTATGGTTAATAATCTTAAAGAAGAAATAGTTAAACGAGTTAAAAACTTCTCTGGGGCAGTTAATAAAGCTTTATCTACATCAGCTGATTCTTCGGGGGTTAAAAATTGGGCAGGAGAGCCAGGTTGATTCATTTTTATAGCAGTAATTAGTGGGATGCTAATTCTAACATAGTCTGATGCTGAATACTCTTCAACATCAAAGCCAGATAGCTTATTTTTTGATAAATTAGTTTAACCAATTAATATAAAATCGACTATGATGACAGTATGTCGACCAGATATGGTGTGTAGAGAGAATCTATGATGTCAAACAAATTTATGATTAAAAAATTAGTGGTGTTCTTAACCCTTTTAGGCACTACCTTAGGCTTAACACCCCTAACTGTAGCTCAATCCATTGACGTAGTGGATAAAGATCCTTATCAAAGCAATGAGAGGGACCCCAATGGAGACTTAGGTAATTTTATGAATCCTCTAGACTTAATGCACCGAGCTAATTTAGAGAGAAGTCGTAATGGTGGTGAATTCGCTGAAGATACAAGAGACAATCTCTCTGAAGCAGCTAAGTCTTTTCGAGAAGCTCAAAGAAACCTTTTAGAAGCACAGGGTGCAAATAATGCTGTTGAGGCCAATAGTCAAAATCAACAGCCACAATAATTCATAATAGCTCTAGCTAACTCCCGTTCAATAAAAGATTGTAACGGGAGTTTATTTTTGTTATCCTTCTTGTAACGTTGCGAAAATAAAAAATTCTGTTTATAATGGGGGAATATCACATGGGGCCGCAACGGCTTCGACAGGTTGGCGAAATCTAAATTGTGATTCAGGTCGAGAGTGAGTCTCCTCTCGTAAATACAAGACTCAAAAAAATAGTAACTGCGAACAACATCGTAAGCTTCAAGCGCGTAGCAGTAGCTGCGTAGAACTCTCTCATAGAGTCGCTTACCTCTGATCTGACTCCGTTAAGGACTCGGAGGTACCAACCCCAACGGATGCCCTTAATAGCCACCTCTGGTTGGCTCCTAAGCTAAGACTACACCAGAGCATCCCACCGTTCGGGATAAGGAACGGTTCCCGTCTTGAGGATTAGAAAGACTAAGCCTGTGAATGAGCGATAAGTCAATACCCAGTCTGGACAGCAGTTCGACTCTGCTCGGCTCCATTTTTAAAGTCTAAAAAGGGATGGATAATGATTTACTCATTAGTCCATCCTTGAAGCGTACCAAAAAGCCCAGAAAACCAGCAAACCGAAGAGGGAAGTACCAAGAGTGATCGCAAAGTTGTGAAATACTTGGGAGTCAATAAGAGTCATTTGGGTAAGTGGGTAAGGGAATTTAGAGAAAAATTAGCATCAGCCTTATTTACAAATATAATAAGTATTTCTCATAGGATAAAATTGCTTAATTGAAACTTAACCTCCTGTCACTAAAACAGGAGAACAACACAAAAGTATCATATCATTGATTTTCTCAATTTTCCAAGTACTAGATAATGTAACAGAAGGAAGCTAGTTGTTACCTTTCTCAACTATTAATTAAGTTAAATTTAACATTCCCTTTGATATATTACATTTTCCTTAAGAATTATTAACTTGTGACTAGAAATCACTAAAAATAGAAGTAATTTTAATTTGAAGATTATAGATAAAAATGGGTGAGAAAAAGCGCATCGGAATTCTTACCAGTGGTGGGGACTGTGCCGGATTAAATGCCGTGATTCGTGCAGTGGTACATCATGCAGTAGGAACCTATAATTGGGAAGTTATTGGTATTAGAGAAGCTACTCATGGATTAATGAGTGATCCCCCTAAGTTTATCCAATTCGAGTTAGATAAATTGGATAATCTATTGTTAATGGGTGGCACTATTTTAGGCACAACCAATAAAGGAGATCCCTTTGCTTTTCCTATGAATGATGGCACAGTGAGCGATCGCTCTTCAGAAATTATTAACGGTTATCATAAATTAGGATTAGAAGCGTTAATTGGCATTGGTGGAGATGGTAGTTTAGCCATCTTACGCCGTTTGGCGCAACAAGGAGGCATCAACCTAATTGGTATTCCCAAAACCATCGATAACGATGTCGGGGCAACAGAAGTTTCTATTGGGTTTGATACCGCTACTAACATTGCCACAGAAGCCCTTGATCGGCTTCATTTTACCGCAGCCAGCCATAACCGTGTCATGATTTTAGAAGTGATGGGGAGGGATGCAGGCCATATTGCCTTAGCGGCCGGTATTGCAGGAGGTGCGGATGTTATCCTAATTCCTGAAATTCCTTATAAAATAGAGAAAGTTTGCCAAAAAATCCGTCAAAGACAGGAAAGAGGAAAGCATTTTTGTTTAGTGATGGTATCGGAAGCAGTCCGCACCGAAATTGGGGATCAAGTCAGCCAATTAAAACAATTTGGGGAAGATCGTTTAGGAGGAATTGGCAAGTACATCGCCGAACAAATTGGGGCTAAAACCGGAGCAGAAACCCGTGTAACCGTCCTTGGCCACATTCAGAGAGGGGGTATGCCTTCTCCCGTAGATCGGCTTTTGGGGTCGGCTTTTGGCGTAGCTGCGGTGGATTTAATTGCTGAAGGCAAATTTGATCAGATGGTTGCCTGGCAAAACCGGCAGATTGTCAGTGTTCCCATTGCCGAGGCGATTCAAACTTATCGTACTGTTGATCCAGAAGAAACTTTAGTTAAAACAGCTAAGGGTTTAGGCATTTGTTTGGGAGACTGAATATTGTTCATGGGGAAAAACTTTGAACCTGATTTCGGGCGTTGCACCATTGCGGGATGATTGTTAATTTTGCATCTTGTGAAATTCCCGATATAAAAGGAAGATTCTTTGTCGATTTATCCAAATCATCCCTTGATAATGCAACGCCTGATTTCGAGCAGAATTCCCTTATCCTCTATAGGTTAGGGATGAATGCTCGACCAAAATGTAGATCCCAAATGGGTTCTATAAAAACAAAAACTCCGACGGGACTACCCGCGGAGATCAAAATGGTTACTTCATATAATGACACAATGGGAAAAGAAAGGATACATTGCTTAACGATGTTTTAACAAATCTTGATCATCAGAAAAATCTTAATAATAAACTTGATCTCTTCAGTAGATGTTATGGGTGACATCCTCCCCAACTAACTGCAAGCAGTATAGTTAGGGCTTCCCACCTCACGATGAGATATTTCTGCCCACAGAGGTAAACCCCTACGCCAGTTATCTAGGTTCATCACCCCCGACACCTCGACTTGACAGACGGTTTCCTTTTCCCTGAGTCCCAGGGTTGTAGTTTCTATTCCTCGATTACAAATTTCCTGGGCTGCTGCCACGTCACGGTCAACAAAGTTATCAACTCCGTAACCGCATTCATGACAATGATGGAACCTGTCAGCTAGGGTTTTTCTAACTTCTGCACGACAGTTAGGGCAAGTTTGGCTAGTTCCCCCATGGTCAACCAATCCAAAATATTTCCCCCTAACTTTGCAGACGTATTTCAGAATATCCCTAAATTGCCCAAAACCTGCATCAAGGGTATGTTTTCCAAGAAAGCCTTTAGCCATTGTACGAAAATCAATATCCTCCATAAAGATACTGTCTCCCATATCATAGACTTTGTGAGCTAAATTGAACTGGTAATCTTTACGTTTGAAAGCAATATGGTTATGTTGCTTTTCTACTTTTTTTCTGGCTTTTTCGTAGTTCTTAGAAAGTCTTTGTTTTCTACTTAAGCGACGTTGTAGCAATTTCAGCTTACGGTGTTCAGTTTTGAAGAATTTACGTCCTTTTTCTACATAGTTATCTGAGGTAGCTAAGTAACTAGAAAGTCCAACATCAAGGCCAAGAAAATGCCCATAAGGTGTTTCTATTTCAGGTAAAGTTATATCAGATTGGATACTAACTACAGCAAACCAACCCTTAGCTTTTTTGATAACTCTTACCTGTTTAATGACAAAGCCATTAGGAATTGGACGATGAAGATTTATCTCAACTTTTCCCAATTTAGGTAACTTTATTTGCCACCCCGTCAAGGGGTTGTCTCTAAACTGAGGAAACAATAAAGATTTCATTTGTCCATATTTCTTGAACCGAGGGAAGCCGAACCCTCGATTACGAAAAAAGTCCCAAGCATCGTGAAGTCTTCTAAGGTTAGTTTGCAAGACTTGACTTGGGACTTTAACTAACGATGGATATACTTTTTTGGCTTTTGGTAATTGGTTTTGTTGCTGATGATAACTTGGGAAAGGATAACTTGCCGCCATAATATATTCTGACTCCAAACTACATCTATCTACTAGGCACTTACGACTAGAAATCCAATGCTTCAACTCACGCAAAGCATAGTTATATGAACGGCGACAAATTTCTAGCCATTCAGACAACATTGCCTCTTGTTTATTATCAGGATAAATCCTGTATGTGTAGTTTAGTGTTAGAGTCATAGCCTTAGTTTAGCATAAGGTTGCTAAAATGGTAACACAAATCATCTAAGCAAGGTTGTGCTTTGCACGTTAATATATTGGTCAAAATTCATCCCCATCTAAAATTTGGGTATTCTTTTAGAATTTATAGATGGGGACTTCTTTTGACATCCCTGTTAAA
>NZ_JASJEB010000102.1 GCF_030064895.1 Crocosphaera sp.
AATATATAGCAGTCGCCAAAGCTATTAGGACATTTTTCTGTTCCCTGTTCCCTGTTCCCTGTTCCCTTAAAATATAATTTATGTGTCCTAACTAGCCTGTCTATTGCTATAGATCCCTGCTTCCGCAGAAACTGTTTTCCAAAATAAGCCAACTTTAGGCTCAATAATTTTGATTTGTTTACGTAATTTAGAAAATTCTTGCTCGGATAAAATAGAGCCTAATACCTCATTTATTTGCTGACGTTCAATAAGACTTTGATGAGTTTGTACCATGACAGTAATGAACCTTGTAGTAAATTAAATTATAATAATAATTCTGTTTAAATATGTTTATGATTAGGTAAATCTTGAATTATTAAATTGTTTTTTTTCTGATTCTTTTCATGAGCATTCAATTTTGATTTAGTTGATAAACCCATTTTTTTTAGCAAGTGATTAATATAGCGATCGCTCACTTTAATATTGAATTCTTTAGCTAAATGTTTGCTTAACCATTCTGCTGTCCATTTTCCAAAAGAATAACCATAGTTACGAGGACTATGATTAACTAATTCTTTTAAACGGTTTAAATACTGCTCATTAATTTTTTTTGGTCGTCCAATTTTAGATTTTTTCCAACAATGCGCTTGCCCATTTTTTGCCATCATTATCCAATGTCTTGCTGTAGCTTGACAACAACCTAATAATTGACAAATTTCTGTTTGACTTTTTCCTTCATCAGCTAATAGCATAATCTCAATTCGTTGACGATATTTTTCTTCTATATTTTCTTTAAGATTCTTGGTTAGGATTTTTCTTTGAAATGAAGTTAAATAATTTTGTCGTTGCTCATTATTGATCTTGAAGTCCACAAATGGTTAACCTCTCTAAAAAAAGCAGTTTACAGATATAGCAATAGACAGGCTAGTTAGGACACATAAATTATATTTTAAGGGAACAGGGAACAGGGAACAGGGAACAGAAAAATGTCCTAATAGCTTTGGCGACTGCTATAAGTATTGAGTTATTCAAGTCATCAGTAAATTTATGTAGAAAGTTACTGATAACTTCTGTTTATCTGACCTTAGTATTCCCAAAAAATATCTAAATACCTCAATATTTTTACTGATTTTTAGAGGATATTCTAGTCTCTCAACTAATAAACAAATACTGTTTACAAATACTATTTTTTATGATATGCAACTCTCCCAAGTTATACAAAGCCGATTTTGATAATACTTTTTTAGAGATTTCTCTATAATATTTTTTAAGGCTTGAAATGGGAAAATATTAATATATGCTTAAGAATATTAGATCCCAAAAATTGATAAATATTCAGTTAAATAATTTTTGTTTAAACCCTTGACAAAAAGTTTATAATAATAGTTGATAATTCCCAAATTTCCCCATGAGTCGTTATCACACCATTCGCATTCATCATCGTCAAGTGAATCAAGAATATACTCTACAAGTGCCTGATGATCGCTACATTCTCCATAGTGCAGAAGAACAAGGCTATGAACTGCCTTTTTCCTGCCGTAATGGGGCTTGTACTTCTTGTGCTGTACGTATTGTATCAGGAGAAGTTCACCAACCTGAAGCAGTAGGTTTATCTCCTGAACTAAGAAAAAAAGGTTATGCTCTGTTATGTGTTAGTTATGCTCAGTCAGACTTAGAAGTAGAAACCCAAGACGAAGATGAAGTTTATGAATTACAATTTGGACGCTACTTTGGTAAGGGAAAAGTTAAATTAGGATTGCCCTTAGATGATGATTAAATCTTCTGCTTTTACCAATTAAAATACCTTTGGGGCTTAATAATATTAAGCTCCAAAAAATCACTAAAATTATGGATAGCATTTTCAATTGTTCAATTATAGGGAATAATAAGAATAGCACCCTCAATCCTAAAAATATTTATGAGCTTACCAGATACAAAAGAATTACAAATATTGCTAGATGTTGCCACAGAAGCGGCAATGACTGCTGGAGTTATTTTAGAGAATTTAGTAGATAAGTTAGAGCAAATTGAAGAAAAAGGTCGTCCAGGGGATCTAGTCACAGAAGCAGATAAAAAAGCAGAAGCTACGGTTTTAAATATCCTGAAACGTAGAGTCCCTAACCATCAAATTTTGGCTGAAGAATCTGGTAAAATAGGAGGCAGTGATAGTAATTATTTGTGGGTAATTGATCCCTTAGATGGGACTACAAACTATGCCCACGGTTATCCTGCTTCAGCCGTTTCTGTTGGCTTATTATGGCAAGGGAAACCGATAGTAGGTGCAATATATAATCCTTTTAATAAAGAGTTGTTTCGAGGAGCAAAAGGACTAGGAGCTACAGTTAATTATCGCCCTATTAAAGTATCACAAACCGACCAATTAAGCAACAGTTTATTAGTAACAGGATTTGCTTACGATCGCCGAGAAACAAAAGACACGAACTATCCAGAATTTTGTTATTTAACCCATCTTACCCAAGGAGTGCGTCGAGGTGGATCAGCTTCGTTAGATATTGCCAATGTAGCCTGTGGACGGTTAGACGGTTATTGGGAAAGGGGTTTGAGTCCCTGGGATATAGCAGCAGGAATCATAATTTTAGAGGAAGCAGGAGGTAAAGTGACTGCTTATGATGAAAGTCCCCTAAAATTAGAAGAGGGACGTTTATTAGCCACTAATGGAAAGATTCATCATAGTTTGAGTCAAGCCTTAACAGAAGCATTACCTTGGTTAAAAGCCTTTTACGGTTAAAAAAATCAGATCTTGGTGGAACTATGCTTTTACAAATTAGCGAACCCCCAAAGAAAATGGTATTATAATGAAGTATAGACCTTGAGCAATAAAGCTTTGTCACAAACTTTTAAGCAGCTTGATATTGATTACAATTAAAGAACATACCTATTAGGTTAGGCTAAAATACACTGTTGAAAGCACCAGAAAAATAATGTCATAATTCTAACAATCAATTTTTAAGCTGCACTTTTATATGGTAAAAAAAATCTCTATTTCCAGAGAATATAATTTTAGAAATAAACGATTAACTTTATGTCTTTTCCAATAGAACAAGGACTTTTTAAATATGATATAACCGATCACTATGCTATTTTGGGAGTCCCCATTAATGCTGACACTCGTCACATTCGTCAACGATACTTAAAAATAGCTTATATTCTCCATCCTGATACTTTTAACGGTAATACAGAGAAAGAAAAAAAATTAGCTACTAAAATTTTATCAAAGTTAGTTAATCCAGCCTACGAAACATTATCAAAAGATCGTTATCGTCACGAATATAAGTTAGTATTATCTCAAATGGGAAAAAACTTAGCCGAGGAATTAATTAGTATTACTATTGCTACAGATGAGGCCCAGAAACTTCTACAAACCAGCAATAATCAAGAATTAACCTATCATAGACTTTTAGAACCTTTAGTTAGTCAACAGTATGATGACTTAGATAATCTTTTTAAGATTACTGCCCAAATTAGTGAATTAAATTTGATTTATTTGATGCTTTCTCAAGGAGAGAAAGTTAAAGAAAAAGCAAAACCGAAACCTCAGCCAAAACCTGAATCAAAAGTACAAGCAGAAACAAAAACATCCTCACCTTCAAAACAGGAGGAAACTAAAAAAGAAAAGAGAAAAAATGATGAGAAATCAGCAATTAAAAGTGCTTTAAAACGCGCTGAGGATGATATCAAACGGAATAACCTTTCTCAAGCAATTGTTGAATTACGAGAAACCCTAAAACAAGATCCAAATAATAGCAGTTGTCACGGTTTATTGGGTTTAGCCTATCTGAAACAAGAACAATTAACAATGGCTAAAATTCACATTAATAAAGCAAGAAAAGTCAATCCCCAAGATCCCATTGTAATTAAAGCAAAATTGGCTTTAGATAAAGTGCTTCCTAATTCCGAAAAATCAAAACCCTCCGACAAACAAAAAGGAGGAGGTCTCTTTGGTTTATTTGGCAGGAAAAAATGAACAAGGTTGTTAATTGATAATGGACAATAGATAATGAATAATTGGGAATTAATTTTTCTGCTCATTATCAATGAGAAATTACCATACAAAGGATGGTTTAATTGTTAATCAAATCAAATGTTTTTTCATTTTCAAACAATTCTTCTCATTATTAATGCGAATATATTCTAACTCATCAGTTAATTTATCCATAAAAAATAGACCGCGATCGCTTTCAAGTTCTAATGGATGAATTTGTTGCTCTTTTAGTTGTGCTAATTTAGCTTTTAAATCAAAAAAAGGTCCTTGATCCCAGATAAGAATCTCAACCCAAGTGTGATAAAAATTAACATCAACAATAATAGGAACCGTTAGCGGTAAATTATCGTGTGCATAGAGAACTGTATTGGTAAACCCTTCCGATAAAGCTAGTTTACATTCCCATAAAATTTTCGGCGGTAAATAAGGTTTAGCAATGGTTTCAAACCAAACTAAAATTTTTTCCAAAGCTAAGATTTCTGTCTCCACTATAAGTCGACAAGGCTTGAGCAAAGACGGATGATTGTTATCGGGTCGATCAGACTGCACCACTATTCTTTTGGAATAAAATGAACACAGTCTTTAGGATAAGCTGAATATCATACCAATGACTCCAATTTTTTTGATATCTTAAGTCTAGTTCAATTACTTGTTCAAAATTGGTAATTCGCGATCGCCCGTACACTTGCCATTCCCCTGTCATACCTGGTTTAACGTTTAAGCGTTGCCATTGGGGTACTTCGTAGCGTTCCACTTCGTCGGGGGTCGGCGGACGGGTTCCCACTAGACTCATTTCCCCTTTTAATACATTCCAAAATTGAGGTAATTCGTCTAAGCTAGTACGGCGTAAAAAACGTCCTACTTTAGTTATACGGGGATCATTCGTATTTTTAAAGATAGCCCCTTGAGCTTGGTTCTGAACCTTTTTTTTAAGGGCTTCGGCATTGACGCACATAGAGCGAAATTTAGTCATCTGAAACGGTTTTCCTAGCCAACCACAACGGGTTTGATGGAAGAAAATGGGGCCTGGACTATCCATCTTGATGCTGATGGCAATGGGGATGAATAGAACCGCAGTGATCAACAAACCAACTAAACTGCCGATAATATCGATGGTTCTTTTAATCCAGGAAGAAACAGAAGGGTGAGTTTCAGGGGGTTGCACCGAAGCAGTAGAGGGTTCCTTGGTTTCCAGGCTGTTGGTGATGGGTATGATCTCATCAAGTCCCGTCAGGGATAACACCGCCATTACTGGGGGCGAGGTGTGATAGAGAAGGAGAGCAACATTTTTGTTTTTGGCTGCCTTAAAATTATGGACTAAAGCCCCTATGCCACTACTATCCATAAATTCAGTTTCCTCAAAGTCTAAAATTAGCTGCTCAGGAAGGGTTCCAGACTCTAAATATTGATGACACACCTGTTTGAAAAGAACTGCCTCTAAAACGGTTAAACGTTTTGGCATTTTCATCACGGGGTGGTTGTCAATAATGACGATAGGAAAGGAAGTTTCTGGAGTTTGGATAGTCATCACCTGTTATGAATTGGGCTATTAATTTCAACGTAGGGGACGCTTTCCTTTGTCCTGCTGCATTTTTTCTTTTGCCTTGCTGGCACTGCGTCTGAGGGCTTGCAGACGAGACTCATATTGTTTGCGCTGGCGACGGTTAGGAGTTTGCTCAATCAGTGTTTTAAAAGCACTGCCAAGACTTTTATAAGCGTTGGGCAAAGTATAACCAAAACGAGTCGCTAATGCAATAGCTTTTTCATCAGCTTCGATAGATTCTTTTAATTTCCGTTCTCCGTTATTTTTCTGCCAGAGTCGATACCCAGAAATGCCACATAACCCTAAAGCTAGGAGTAAGAGTAAGCCATCTTGCACCCAAAGTTCTCCTACTGCCCCTCCTAAACCGATGGCTAGGGCTGCCATTTCCCATCCTTCTCTGGGAATAGTATCGTTTTGGATACGGGCAACTTCGTGCCAAAAGAGCAAATTTCGCTGATCAATTGCTAAATTTTCCCATTTAGCTAGGTCAATTTGAATTTCTACTTCATCTCTTCCCAATTCTTCACAGCGTATGAGAGGGGGGTTGATTTCTGTACTGCCTTCTACCATCACCCAGTTTTGTAGTTCTGGGGGTAATAATGTTTTTAACCGCCTTAACTCACTCATTTCTGCTCTAGCAGAGGAAGTTACGTATGTCATAGTCTTATGAGATTTACATTGGTTACTAAGGACTTTATCTTAGCAAAAATCTGGGTTTAATCGCTGCTAATGGTGACACTTTTTCCATTGGTCTCCTTAGTTTAGATCAACCGAACCTCTGAGGACGGGTTTTACGATAATTTCTAATTTCTCTTAATTTTACATTTCGTTACAATAAGATTAAGCAACAGCGAAAAAAGATAAAATCGCTGACAAAATAGGAGGTTATTCAGATGAATAACAATATAAGAGTTGGAAATTTATTCGGTATTCCTTTTTATGTCAACCCCTCATGGTTTTTGGTTTTAGGATTAGTTACTTTTAGTTATGGAGAACAGTTAAGTTTCTTTCCTCAACTCAATGGTTTGCTGCCTTGGCTATTAGGTTTTATTGCTGCTTTATTATTATTTGCTTCTGTTCTGGCACACGAATTGGGTCATAGTTTTGTTGCTATTTCTCAAGGTATTGATGTTAAATCGATTACGTTATTTTTATTCGGAGGATTAGCTAATTTAGAAAAAGAATCTGATACGCCTTTAGAGGCTTTTTTGGTGGCAATCGCAGGGCCTGGGGTGAGTTTATTATTATCAGCTATTTTCTTCTTAGTTGGGTTTAATTTTAACTTATCTACACCCATTGAAGCGATTATTGAGTTATTAGCTTTTATCAATTTAGTGTTAGGGTTATTTAACTTAATTCCTGGCTTACCTTTGGATGGTGGAAATATTTTAAAGTCTCTGGTTTGGAAGATTACAGGTAACCCCAATAAAGGGATTATTTTTGCTAGTCGTGTGGGTCAAGTATTCGGTTGGTTAGCGGTTGCAATCGGTGGTTTATCTATTTTAGGAATTCTTAGATTTGGTAGTTTTTGGACGTTATTAATTGGGTTTTTCTTATTACAAAATGCAGGAAATTCTGCTCAATCGGCAAAAGTACAAGAAACTTTAAATGGTTACACAGCAGAAGATGCGATTATTCCGAATAGTCCCATTGTTGTTAGTGGCTTAACTATCCGTGAATTCGTTAATAATTATGTTATCGGAAAAAATCAATGGAGAAAGTTCTTAGTTGTTAATGAAGAGGGAACTTTATCGGGGGTTTTAGAAGTAGAAAGATTGAAAAAAATTCCTACATCTGATTGGACAGAAATTAGGCTGTTTGAAGTAATACAACCAGTTACAGATTTGATAACCATTCAGGCTGAGGCAACACTATTAGAGGTAGTTAAACTGTTAGAAGATGACCCCTTTAAACAACTGACTGTCATTGGAGAAAATGGTCAAGTTTTAGGATTATTGGAGAAGAATTCAGTTATTAATTTACTTCAAAAAGATAAGCAAAAACTGGCTGCATAATCAAAGATAATTAACAGATGATTAGGTAGGGGTCAACGGTAGTTGAACCCTACAATAGTTATGAGTATTTTTCAATTTTTCAGAATTGTATTAAGATATAAAAATAGTTCAAGTATGAGGTAAATTATATGGTAATGAACTTAGAAAAAGTTGTCCCATTTGGACGGTCATTAGACGAATATATTAAAATGTTCAATCTGACAGAAAATGATTTTAAAAAATCAATTTTAAGTGTTGCAGATGGGCCTGCGAGTTTTAATGCAGAAGGAACTAAATTAGGTTATAAAATTAATTCAGTTGATCCTCTCTATATTTTCAGTGGTGAGGAAATTAAAAGGCGATTTTGTGCTGTTGTTGATGATATTATTAAACAAGTAGAAAACACTCCGAATGATTGGGTTTGGAGTTATCACAAATCACCTCAAAATTTAAGAAAAAATAGAGAAAAAGTTATTGCGTTATTTTGTGCTGATTATGAAATAGGGAAAAAAGATAATAGATACAACATTGGACAATTACCAAGATTAAAGTATGATAAAAATCAATATGAATTAGGTCTAGTCTCTCATTTTCTCTTTCTTTATTCTGCTCATTTTGATCAACAATTTCATATTAATTCTATTGATGAAATCTTACGTATTTGTCGTGAAGTAAGGATTTTTCCCTTAATCACTTTACAAAATAAAATTTCTCCTTATCTTCAATTTATTATTACATATCTAGAAAATAAAGGCTACAAATGTAAACTTGAAAAAGTTTCCTATCAACTACAAAGAGGAGGAAATCAAATGTTGATAATAACCAAATGAATTGAATAAATATATAGATGAAAGTAACATAGTTTTCTAACTTTAGTTCGGAGTTTGGAGTTCGGAGTTCGGAGTTCGGACTAATGATCAACCACCGTTGACCCTTACTTTGTTAGGGAAATAATCAGTGTTTGAAACTTTTGATTTTGACAAATTGTCTATAAATTTTCTTATATCTAACTCAGGTTTCTAGACTGTAATAAAAGCAGGATACTTGTGTTAATATGTTTAAAAATAAAATCACAAAAATCTATGAATAATGTCCAAAAAGTTTCAAAAAGACGATTTTTTATTGCTTTAATTCCTCCTAAATATATACAAGAAGAGGCAACAAAAATCAAAGAGCATTTTCGGGATATTTATAATAGTAAAGCTGCTTTAAAATCTCCTCCTCATGTAACCTTACAACCACCTTTTGAATGGGATATAGAAGACTTAGAAATATTAATCCAAGAATTAAATGATTTCTCGGAATCTCAACAACCCTTTTCTCTGACTTTAAATGGTTTTGCTGCTTTCAAACCTCGTGTTATTTATATCGATGTAGTTAAAAATACTGAACTTTTATTGATTCAAAAATTATTAATGTCTCGTTTAGAATCTTCCTTAAATATTGTTCATCAAGTGTCTAAAAAACGCCCTTTTTCTCCCCATTTAACCGTTGGTTTTCGAGATTTAACTAAAAATAATTTTTATCAAGCTTGGGAGGAATTTAAAGATAAAGAGATTTACTATAATTTTGTCGTAAGCAAACTAACTTTATTAATACATAATGGCAGAAATTGGGAGATACACTCTGAATATAAGTTTAATTTAACATAAATGTTTAAGGTGGGGAGCGCATCGCCCTACTAATTAACCTTTGACACATATAACCTGTTTCAAAGTCGCTACAACTTCTACTAAATCAGATTGTTGATTCATGACTTTTTCAATAGGTTTATAGGCACCAGGAATTTCATCTAATACACCTCGATCTTTACGACATTCTACTCCTTTTGTTTGTTCAACTAAATCATCAAGAGTATATGTTTTTTTAGCTTTACTTCGAGACATCAAACGACCAGCACCATGAGAACAATTATGGACTAAAATGGGGGTATAAAAATCCGTAAAAACAATATAATTATGATTGTCTTCGACGGTAAAGTTATAAACCGCAGTTTCCCCAACTTTCTCAATAGAAAAAACTCGATTCATAGCTAAAGTTTTGTCTAATGATTCTCCCTCAAATTTATGAACACTAACCATTTTTCCTTGTTTAGCTATTGTGGTGAAATTCTCACATTTTAAATCACCATCTACAAGGGTTTTTGCTAATAATAGCTTATCAGAATAAAGACGTTTTGGAGGTTCTGTAATCTGTAATCTTTTACAAATTTCACGCAATTTGTTCATGATGACATTATCTCGGAATTCAATCGCATAATGATTACGATTTCGGTAAACTTTATAAGCAACTCCAAGACTCAAAAAAGCACAAATTAAGGGAGAAAACATCTCAGTTTTACCAACACTAATAGAAATAGTATCACGGTTATAACTACCATCTCCATCCAAATAACCTGCCAAAAAGTGTAATGCTAACCAAGGATTCGTTAACAAGATATTAGGTAACTTAGGTAAAATACTCTTAAATCTATTCACAAAATCTAAGTCACTAATTGTTAACTCAATTAAACCTGTTCCTTGAATGATTCGACCGTGTAAATTACTCTTTCTTGGTGGAGTTATTCTTACAGAAACCTGATCACTATAAATTCTTAGTAAGGTTTCTATCTGATTCATAAATTCTTGTTTTTCAGGTTTATTTGCTTGGAAAATACCAATATAAGACTGTATATATTTTCCTCCTCGTGGACGTTGATTAATATCAGGTGCATTTGCTCTTTTAGTCTGATAAATTGTTCCATCAGATAAAATAACTCCTAACAGATAATAAAAATTGTGATCTTGTTCTTCAAAAGTTAATTTTGAAGGTAAATCAATCTCAGTTGGAATAATAACTCCACTCTGGTAATCAGCAATTTTTTCAATGGAATCATAGACTAATTCTCCTTTTTTATAAGTAGCAAAAGGATGGTCGGGTGTACAAGAAATTGTATTATCTAAATGTCTTCTTGTCTGAGATAGAGAGTATTTATTGACCACAGCATCACAAACACTTTTATCAATAATTGCTTTAGGGACAAACTTTTGAGATTCTTGGTCATAAGAGATCAATTTAACAGTATTGGATGAGTTAAAAACATCCTCAATTTTCATCAATCCTTGCTCTGTCAAGATAAAGGTTTCTGCTGGAAAACAAGAACAATAACTATCATGGTTTCCTTTGCCTTTTACAATGTAAGATTTTGCTCCCATTGAACCAGGAATAATTCCATAATCTTCTTCTCTTGCTCTTACTGCACCTTTACGAGTAACATACACTTTTTTACCAAAATGTAGCTCTTTTTCTGCATAATTATGATGACAGTTTACAGATAATAAAGGTTTGCTTGGTTTCCCACCTCCTAAGTGTTTATCAATGATTTTTTAAAACCTTTTCATCATTACATCTCGGTTAAAACGGGCATAATTTTGCGCCCATTGTAAGTCTCGCCAATAAGCAGCAAATTCATCAGTACCTGCTACAAAATAAGCTAAATCTGGATCTGGTAAGGAAATATTTGCTAACCTTGCTAACTCTTTGGCTGTACCAATATGACATTGTGCTAACTTATTACCAATATGACGAGAACCGGAATGTAACATTAACCAAATTTTGTTTTCTGTATCTAAACAAACTTCGATAAAATGATTACCTCCCCCCAATGATCCCATTTGGTTTAAGGCTTTGACTTCTAACTTTTGAACTCCTTTATGTAAGTCCTTAAATTTACGCCAATTTTGCCAATTTGTAACCATTTTATCCGCTTCTTTATTCTGCTCAAAACCCACAGGAATAGTAGCTTCAATTTCAGAGCGAATTTGCTTTAATTTTCCTTCTAATTGATCAGCTTTATAATGTGTTTTAATAGCAGCCATACCGCAACCAATATCTACCCCCACAGCAGCAGGAATAACTGCATCTTCGGTAGCAATAACTGACCCTACTAAAGCCCCTTTTCCTAAGTGTACATCCGGCATTAAAGCAACGTGTTTATATACAAAAGGTAGAGAGGCAACATTTTTTGCCATCTGCATTTCTGCTGATGCTAAATCATGATCAGCCCAAGATAATACGGGTTTTTCTGTACTAATTTTTAAAGGTTCGTAAGGCATAGATTTTTACTTTATGACAGCACACTACAATTATACTACACAAATAATTTTACCGAGTTACGCTACAATAAAGTTTCGTATCAAAATATGAAGTTATTTTACAGACCATTACAGGAGTCTTCTTAATGTCAACCGTTGCCAACCCTACACAAATCTGGAATTCATCCTTTAACACTCAGTCCTTGAGAATTGTGGCGTTAGGAGATAGTTTAGTGTATGGGTACGGTGATACCGTTGGGGGTGGATGGGTTGAGAGGTTGCGTCGTCAGTGGATGGGGCAGGAAAATGGTCATGTATTGTATAATTTGGGGGTGAGAGGCGATCGCACCCATCAAGTGGCCGAACGCTTAGAAGGGGAATATCGGTATCGTGGAGAGTTACGCAACCGTGTTCCTGATCTGATTATGCTTTCGGTTGGGGTGAATGATTCGGCGAGGTTGAGACGACCCAATGGGCGTTTATTTACAGACTTTGAGACATATCAACAGGAAATAGAGAATTTATTAGATAAAGCGCAGCAATTATGTCCTGTATATTTTGTCGGTATGGTTCCAGTGGATGAGGAAAAAATGCCCTTTATTGACTGTTTTTATTTTAATCATTTTGATCAATATCGTTATAAAGAAGTTGCAAAAAAAGCTTGTCAGTCTCGTAATATTCCATATCTAGATATTTTCGATTTATGGTTAGGAAGAGGAGAAAATTATGTCAAGTCACGATTAATTAATGATGGTTTACATCCCAATGTTAAAGGGTATGAATCTTTGTATGAGGATATTATAAATTGGAAAGCTTTACAGCAATTAAATATGAGTAATCTATCAGCTATAGTTTAATTGTAGGGTGGGCAATGCCCACCTTACTATTCTATTTCTTCCTAGCTTTACCTAATTTGCGTTTGAAACCTGTACCTAAACCTAGAATTTTCAAAATCTTGATCATAAAGAACTATAGTTTGTTGGGCTTTAGCTTGTAAAGATAACCCTCCTATTAAAGTTGAAATTAATCCTGTTATAAGTAAGGTTTTCTGCATTGGTTTGATCCTTTTAGTTTAATGAAAGTATGAGTAAATTTATCTATCTAAATGTAAAGTACCCAAAAAGATACGAAAAAATAACACAGTATAATCACTTAAATACAATAAAACCTCTCCTTTCCTAGATCCTACAGTCAGTTAAAATAACTATGTACAGACCCAAAATGGAAACGATGACATTACAAGAACCTCGCTATAGTATGATCATTGAATGGTCACAAGAAGATCAGTTATTTGTAGTCACTATTCCTGAATTGTCAGAACTGGTTATTATGCCTTGTACTAATGGAAAAACCCGTGAAGAAGCGATTATAAATGGAGAAGAAGTCATTGAAATATATTTAGAAGCATGGCAAGCAGAAGGTATAACAATTCCTAAAGCAAAAACGTTACAAATTATTTAAAGTTTAAAAAGAGGTTTACTTTCGTTGGATTTTATTCTTTCTAAACACGCAACCGATGAATTGAATAAAGCAGGGAGATCCCAAATTAAACAAGAATGGATTCATCGTGCATTGACTACTCCAGACTATTCTGATAAAGATAATAGAACGAATACAATTCGTGTGTGGAAACGAATTCCAGAATTTGGTAATCGAGCTTTGAGAGTAGTTTATAATCCAAATACACAACCCATTACAGTTGTCACAGTTTTTTTTGATAGGGGGTATAAAGATGAGTTTTCAAATTAATTATGATCAAGAAGTAGATGCAGCTTATCTTCGTCTGGAGAATCAGACAGTTTTAGAGTCTGAAGAAATTGCTGATGGTATTATTATTGATTATGCTCAAGATAATAAGATAGTTGGGGTTGAGTTATTGGGGGTAAAAAGCATCAACTTAGGAGATTTATCTCTCCTGATTGCTCTGTTACCTGAATCATTTAGAGCGGAAATTAAGGACTTTTTTTCTTTAGAGTTTAATCTGAAAAAATAGGCACATCTGACTTAACAGAAAAATAGCTTTTCTTTGATTATTACTAGAGCATACTTCCTCTCTCTTAGGGTTAGACTATTAGAACTTAGGTGATAATAAGAATATAATCCTCTGTCGTAACCTACCAAAATTAGATTTCTTGGTTTATTATGCTATGCTAATACACCCTACAATTATAAGGACAAAATTTGGTAGAATATTCAGGCAACGGATTTATAAACTATTAAATATATAATGCAAACTAAACGAGTTAGAGACATCTTACGCCACGGCCAACCCGATGAAACTGTTACTATTCAAGGGTGGGTACGCACCAAACGGGAACTAAAAGATTTTGCTTTTATGGAAGTTAATGACGGTTCTTCCCTCAATAGTTTACAGGTGGTTCTCGATGAAAGCGTCCCCAACTATCAAGATGTTCTCAAACTCCTCAATACGGGGTCTTCTGTGGAAGTTTCAGGAAGCCTGGTACAATCCCCCGGAAAAGGTCAAAACATCGAGTTAAAAGCTGCTACAGTGCAGGTATACGGCACATCTGACCCCGAAACCTATCCCCTCCAGAAAAAACGCCATTCTTTTGAATTTTTACGCACCATTGGACATCTGCGATCGCGGACTAATACCATAGGAGCGGTTATGCGGGTGAGAAATGCTTGTGCAACCGCTATTCATAAATTTTTTCAAGAACGAGATTTTATGTGGGTTCATACCCCTATTATTACTGCTAGTGACTGCGAAGGGGCAGGAGAATTATTCACTGTAACTAATTTTGATTTAAGTAAACTTCCTGTTGATAAACAAGAGAAAATAGACTACACTCAAGACTTTTTTGGTAAGCAAGCTTATCTAACAGTAAGTGGACAGTTAGAAGCGGAAGTTATGGCCATGTCTTTTCAAAATGTTTATACTTTTGGACCGACTTTCCGGGCAGAAAATTCTAATACTTCTCGTCACTTAGCTGAGTTTTGGATGGTAGAACCAGAAATGGCTTTTTGTGATATTGAAGGAGATCAAGACTTAGCAGAAGAGTTTTTAAAATACATTTTTAAATATGTGTTGGAAACTTGTGCCGAAGATATGGAATTTTTTAATAAGCGTATTGATAAATCGGTTTTGGAAACAGCCGATAATATCATTAACAATGACTTTGAAAGAATTACTTATACCAAGGCCATTGAATTACTAGAAAAGTCTAATAAAAAGTTTGAATACCCTGTGGAATGGGGTATAGATTTACAATCAGAACATGAACGATATCTAGCAGAAGAATTATTTAAAAAGCCCTTGATTGTGACTAACTATCCTGCCGCCATTAAGGCCTTTTATATGCGTTTAAATGATGATCAGAAAACCGTTGCTGCCATGGATGTATTAGTACCAAAAATTGGGGAAATTATTGGTGGTTCTCAACGGGAAGAAAGACTGGATGTGCTGGAAAAACGGATTAAGGAAATGGAGATCATTCCTGATGATTTATGGTGGTATTTAGAGTTAAGAAAATATGGAACCGTTCCCCATGCAGGATTTGGTTTAGGGTTTGAAAGAGTGGTACAATTTATGACAGGTATGGGTAATATTCGGGATGTTATTCCTTTTCCTCGTACTCCTTTAAGTGCGGAATTTTAGAGCATATTTATGTTATGTTTGTAAGGTGGGCATTCCTCACCTTACTATTGGAGAAAACTATGTCTATTGAAGCTACAATTTCTAACTATTATAACAGTTTAGCTGCGATGAATCCTCAAGGTTGGTTAGACAGTTTAGCAAAGGATGCAGCTATTTATGATCCCGTGGGTAAACCTGCTTTAAACCCAGAAAAAGACTCAGAAAAATTGTTTACTATTCTCACTAATTTTTATAGTAAATTTGAGATAGAAAGAGAGTCCTTATTTATTGTTAATAATGAAGCTGCGGTTAAATGGAAAATGACTGTTGTTTCTAAGAATGGTAAAGAAGCAAACGCTGAAGGTATTACTACGTTTAAACTCAATGAAGCTGGTAAGATTACAGAAGTCAAAGCTTATTGGGATGAAAATATGTTAAAATCGCAATTAATGTAGGAGAAAATTCAAAATGACAGAACCACCTAAAGAAAAAAATACTATTCCTATTAGTCCAGAAACAGCAGTATTAATTATTAGTTTACTGATTTTATTACCTTTGTTGTTAACAGGATTTTTTGCCCATTAACTAACATAATAAAAAAATGAATAATAGTTTATACGAGTTAGACTTTGGAGAATGGATAGAACAACAGGTTATTGCACTCAAAAATAAAGATGCTGCTGCTTTAGACTGGTATAACTTACAAGAGGAAATAGAATCATTAGGAGCAAGTGATAAATGCGCAATTAACAGTCTTACTCGCCAATTATTAGCCCATTTACTATTATATGCTTATTGGCCTGTTAATAGAGATTTTTATCTATCTGGTCTGGTTGGAAGATTGAAATCAATAACTTTAGAAATGATTTATCTGATTTTTTAGATTCCAAGAATTATTATAAACATTTTAGTGCTAACCTTGACAAGAATTATAAGAAAGCTTTAAAACAGGTACAATTGAAAGCTGAAAACGCTAATTTTTACCTTAATTTACCCTTAGAATTACCATTCACAATTGAACAAATATTAGATGATGATTGGTATCCAAATTTTAGAGAATATTCCTAAATAAGATACTAATTTTTTAAGAACTGATTACTGTATCTTTGAAAAACATCTTGAAAAGTTTGAGGTAAACTAATAATTTCATTCCATAATTCTTGAGGACTAATCCCAAAAATAGACTGTAATAAAACCATAATTAATGCTATAATTACTAAATTAATAACCGTTGACTTAATAATAGTTAATAGCCAACGAAATAGTAGAAATGAAACTAATAAAGCAGCAATCAATAAAATTAAATTTATCGGCATAATTACTAACTAAAAATCAATGTAGAGACGTTATACATAACATATATAACATCTCTCTACACTATTATTTTAGAGAAACAACTTGACTTTTATTTCCCAATTCTTCAGCCGCCATTAAAACAGTTTTTCTTGCCCAATTATCTGCTTCTAAAATATCCTCTAAACTAGGACTAGAAGGGTTATGATCTCTAAAGTCATCACAGGTTTTTTCAATAACTTTAGGAATATCTAAAAATGTAATTTTTTCCTCTAAAAATAAAGCTACTGCTTGCTCATTAGCTGCATTTAAAACAGCAGACATTGCTCCTCCTGCTTCTCCTGCTGAGTATGCTAACTGCATACAAGGATATTTATCGTGATCTGGTTCTCTAAAGGTTAAACTACCCGCTTTAACTAAGTCTAAAGTTTCCCAGTCAGTATAAATTCTTTCCGGCCAAGACAAGGCATATAATAAAGGAAGACGCATATCTGGCCATCCCAACTGTGCCAAAACTGAGGTATCCTGTACCTCAATTAACGAGTGAATAATACTCTGAGGATGGATAACAATATCAATATTTTTGTAGTCCATTCCAAACAAGAAATGAGCTTCAATTACTTCTAACCCCTTATTCATTAAGGTAGCAGAATCAACCGTGATTTTTTGACCCATTGACCAGTTAGGATGTTTCAGGGCATCTTGTACCGTAACATACTTTAATTGTTCCACTGGCCAATCACGAAATGCACCCCCAGAAGCGGTTAAAATAATTCTTCTTAAACCACCCTCCGGAACCCCTTGCAAACATTGAAAAATAGCAGAATGTTCCGAGTCAGCAGGTAATAGTTTCACCCCGTGTTTTTCAACTAAAGGTAAGACAACTGGACCCCCGGCAATCAAGGTTTCTTTATTAGCTAAAGCAATATCTTTTCCGGCTTTGATAGCGGCAATAGTAGGCAATAAACCAGCACATCCTACAATACCAGTGACCACACTTTCAGCGTCACCGTGACCAGCAACTTCAATAACCCCTTCTTCCCCTGCTAAAATAATAGGAGAATAGTCCAGAGTCCCAATCGCATCTTTGAGGTTTCCTAGTTTGTTTTCATCACGAATAGCTACAATTTCTGGACGAAACTGTTTGACCTGGGTAGCCAATAAATCAACATTAGAACCAGTGGCTAAACCCACCACTTGAAATTGTTCGGGATATTGGTTAACAATATCAAGAGTTTGGGTACCAATAGAACCAGTGGAGCCAAGAATAGAAATTTTTTTCACAATACTGCATGATTAAACTGGGGTTCACCTATCACTATAAGGCGATCGGGAACTTATGCAAAGGGCTGCATCTTGTTAACCTCGCACTTGTTCTAACATCAATTTAGACCCTTTAAGATCATCAGGAATAGTAATGGGATAATCTCCTGTAAAACAAGCAGAACAAAAACCATTGGGATCTTCTTCGGTCATATCTAACATTCCCTGCCAAGTCAAATAGGCCAAAGAGTCGACCCCTATCTGTTCGCAAATATCAGCAACGGATTTTGTGGCCGCTATTAACTGACTTTGGTTATCGGTATCAATACCATAAAAGCAGGGATGGGTAACAGGAGGAGAAGAGATTCTCATGTGAACTTCTTTGGCCCCAGCATCTCGCAACGCTTTAACAATTTTTCGGCTAGTGGTTCCCCTAACAATAGAATCATCCACCATAATCACCCGTTTGCCGTTTAAAACGTCTTTGAGAGGGTTTAACTTCATCTTAATTCCCGACTCTCTCATGTGTTGTGTGGGTTGAATAAACGTGCGTCCCACATAACGATTTTTGATTAACCCTTCGCCGTAAGGAATACCAGAAACCTGAGAAAAGCCAATGGCCGCAGGAATACCAGAGTCAGGAACCCCCATCACTAAATCTGCTTTCACACAAGATTCTCTGGCTAGTTGCTGTCCTAAACGCACTCGATAACTATACAAGGTTTCATCGTGCATTAAGCTGTCAGGACGAGCAAAATAGATCATCTCGAAAATACACAATTTTCGTTGCGATTGTTGTGTCCAATGAAAAGAAGATAACCCTTCCTCAGTGATCCACACCAGTTCACCCGGTTCTACATCCCTTAAATAGTCAGCCCCAATAATATCTAAAGCGCAAGTCTCTGAAGCTAAAACATAACGCCGAGGATTATCCTCCAAAATGCCGATAACCAAAGGTCGTACACCATTGGGATCTCTGACTCCCATTAATCCTTTCGGGGTTCCAATAGCCAAACTATAAGCCCCAGAAAACAGGGGAAAAGAACTAATGGCAGCCTCTAACCAGTCTTTTCCTTGATCCACTTCCTGAGCGATCGCTACAGCGATCATTTCTGAATCCGTGCTAGTATGGAAATTGCAGCCCCGTTCTTCTAAAGTTTTACGCAATTCTAGGGTATTGACAAGATTGCCATTATGTGCTAGTGCCAAATTACCAAGGCGAGTCTTCAAAACAACCGGTTGAGCATTGGCTTTGTGGCTTGATCCCGTAGTAGAGTAGCGCGTATGACCCACGGCAATGCTACCTGTTAGGGTTTCCAGGATGTCTTGCTTAAAGACTTGGGAAACTAAGCCCATATCTTTGTGAACATGAATAATATCATCTTCTAAAGTAGCAATACCGGCGGATTCTTGGCCACGGTGTTGCAAGGCGTATAAACCGAAATAGGCTAGTTTCGCCACTTCTTTTTCTGGGGCCATTACCCCAAAAACACCACAAGCTTCTTCGGGTTTATCTAGGGAATAATTATCGCTATCAAAAGAATTATCTAATAATTGATAGGTGGGGGAGGGTTTTTTTTTGGCAGTCATGTTAGGGATGAACTCCTGAAAACAGCGTCAAGGATGGGGTTAGGGCAACTTTTGCAGAAATGATAAAGAATTCTTAACAAATATTTAACTTAATCTTACCAGGGGACTGGCCAGTTTAGATGGGAATAAAATATTTAATTATATTGACAATCGCTTTCTATTTTAAGGAATTAACCAAGTTTCAACCACTGTAATCCTAACAAAATATCTTAGCTTTGATTTTCAGTACAGGAATATCTAGCACTAGGGTTTTCAAATGCGATCGCTAAATTATTGATTTTTAGATAAAACTATTCATTTATTCATAGTGATATCTTGCTGCTAAAAATTGAATACAATCATTTTGAACCCTATAAATTAAACGATGTTCTTGAGAAATACGACGAGACCAAGTATTGGCCTCGACATATTTCAAAGGTTCAGGTTTTCCTATTCCTGAAAAGGGATCTTTTGTAACAGCTTCTACTAAGTCTAAAATACGAGAAACGATTTTCTTATTAGTTTTATACCACCACATTAAATCTTCCCGAAACTGTTTATCAAAAATAATTGCTTTAGCGTTCTCTTTCAATCCCTAAGTCCTCACAAAGTTCCTCAATAGTTTGTCCTTCTATCTCCTGAGAGTCTCGTTTTATGGAACGTTCAATAGCAGCAAATAAACGTTGAGCATTAGCAGGGTTTCTTAATAAGTGAACCGTTTCTAATAAACTATTTAATTCCTCTGCTTGTAACATAGCAATGTCTTTATGTCCAGGACGAGTAATAATAGCAATACTATTATCAACTTCAATATTATTTAGTAAACTTTCTAGATTTTCTGAGACTTGTTGGTAGGTTCTTTCAATGGATAACATAAGTGATTTTCTCCTAATGTAGTAGTCTTAAATAGGTTAACTTTCCAACCTTTTTTCAATTGCGTTTGACCAATCATTAATCATAGTCTTAACTTCTACACTAATAATTGAAGTATTATCAGACAAGATAACATCTAGTTTATTTGATTTAACTGTACCTAATTTTTGCCAATTATTGCCTAAATTTTTCTGTAGATAACTTTCCCATTCTTGCTGATTTTCAGGACTAACAGAAACAATAATTTGTCCACATAATTCTCCAAATAGTAAAGTATCTAACCTATTTTTTTCTTGATTATTTAGATTTATTTCTGCTCCCAAATTTCCGCTAATACAACATTCAGCTAAAGCCACAGTTAAGCCACCTTCCGCACAATCATGCGCCGATTTTATGCAACCTTGACTAATCCCTTCTTGGCAAATTTTTTGTACTAAACGTTCCTGAGCAAAATCAACTTTAGGCGGTTTTCCTGACACAATATCATGAATAGTTGCTAAATATTCTGATGCACCTAAACCCGGCTTATTATCAACCCCTAACAAATAAATAATATCCCCTTCATTTTGCCAACCTTGTCCACAAACCTTAGTAATATCTTCTATTAAACCCACCATTCCGATGACGGGTGTGGGATAAATTGGCTGAGGATTTCCCTCACTATCAACTGTCTCATTATAAAGAGAAACATTGCCCCCAGTAACAGGAGTATTTAGTTCCTGACAAGCTTCCGAAATACCTTGACAAGCTAAGGCTAATTGCCAATAACCAATAGAATTTTCAGGACTGCCAAAATTCAAATTATCAGTAATAGCTATGGGTTTAGCCCCCACACAACTAAGGTTTCTCGCCGCTTCTGCCACAGCAGCTTTTGCCCCTTCTAAAGGGTCTAAATAAACATAACGGGAATTACAATCAGTGGTAGCAGCAACCCCTATTTTACAACTATCAGGTTGAGCATCAATAGGACGCACACGAATCACCGCAGCGTCTGCTCCTCCTGGTAGAATAACCGTGTTATTTTGTACCTGATGATCATATTGACGATAAACCCATTTTTTAGAGGCAATAGAAGGAGTATCTAAGAGAGTTAATAAAATATCATTCCAACTTTTCAATTCTCCCTTAATTTCAATACCTTCTAGTGTACAACTAGGTAAACTATCTTCTGTCCATTGCCAAGCTTTTTGGGCGTATTCGGGAGGATTTTCTAACAACTCTCGATGATAAATAGGTGTATTATCTGCTAAAGCATTAGCAGGAATTTCGGCAGCAACTTCTCCTTGAAATAATATTCTAACTATGGGTTCTTCTATCACTTCTCCTGCTACCACTGCTTGCAGTTCCCAACGCTGAAAAATATCAATTAACTCCTGTTCTCTTCCCTTTTCTGCCACAAATAACATTCTTTCTTGGGACTCAGACAAAAGATATTCGTAAGGAACCATTCCGGTTTCTCTCACAGGTATTTTATCTAAGTCTAATTCTATGCCAACCCCTCCATTAGCAGCCATTTCAGACGTGGAACAGGTAATTCCTGCTGCTCCCATATCCTGCGCTGCCACCACTGCACCGGTTTTAAATGCCTCCAAACAGGCTTCAATTAAAGACTTTTCTAAGAAAGGATCTCCCACTTGTACCGCCGGACGATCATCCATAGATTGATCCGTTAATTCTGCACTGGCAAAACTCGCTCCACCCATGCCATCTCTGCCCGTAGTTGACCCTACATATAATACAGGATTACCTATTCCTGAAGCCCCAGATTTAACGATATCTTTTGTCTCCATTAAACCCAAGGCCATCGCATTCACTAAAGGGTTGCCATTGTAAGCAGAATTAAAATAAATTTCTCCCCCAACTGTTGGCACACCAACGCAGTTACCATAATGGGATATACCTTCAACAACTCCTGAAAAAATGCGTCTAGTTTTAGCATTTTCCAAGTCTCCAAAGCGCAGAGAATTTAAACAAGCAATGGGTCTGGCCCCCATAGTAAAAATATCCCTTAAAATTCCTCCAACTCCGGTAGCTGCACCCTGAAACGGTTCCACTGCCGAGGGATGGTTATGAGATTCAATTTTAAAAGCTAATCTTAAACCTTTTCCTAAGTCAACCACGCCGGCGTTTTCCCCCGGCCCCACTAAAATGAGATCGCCTTCTGTGGGAAAATTTTTCAGTAGAGGACGAGAATTTTTATAGCAACAATGTTCTGACCACATGACCCCAAACATCCCTAATTCTGCTTGGTTGGGGTGTCTTCCTAACCGTTGCACAATTTCTTCATATTCAGAGGGTTTGATGCCTTCTGCTGCTATTTCTTCGGGGCTAAAGGGTGCATTCATGGGTTTGTACTTGGTGTTTTTATGGCAACCACATTTCATTGTATCGGCAATTGTTCATATAAGCCCGAAAACTTAAGCCCCATCTTTAACCATAGCTAAAGATGGGGCTATTCTACTCGTTGAGGTCTGAAAACCTCATAGAATATTAAACAACTAGGAAGTTTAAGCCAGCTACGAGTAACACTAAAACAGTCCAAATGGCAGAGCCAATGAACAATAAAGGCTTAGATTGATCCCAGTTTTGGGGGGAAGCATAAGCAACGGGAACGGCAACTACCATGACAAAGGAAAAGAAAACAAGGGCGGATAAGACAAGTTGGAAGATAATAGACATAATGTAGATTTTTCCTGAAGTTCTCCTAAAAAAAGATTAATTGATAGTGAACACAGTGATCAAACTATCATACTTTTTGCTCAAAATTTAGCTTTATTATCTGTCTAGATCGAACTTATGTCAAAAATATGCCCCTCATTCGATAATGGGGGGGTGAAGTACCCCAACTTGCTTCGCTGAAGTTGGGGCTTCCCAACGACAACTCAACTCAAGGACGGTTTTATTCGTCTTCGAGGTTTCCCGTCTCATTGGCCGTTG
>NZ_JASJEB010000100.1 GCF_030064895.1 Crocosphaera sp.
GTAAAGATATTAACACCCAATCTCTTAATTCTGGGTTTTCAGAAAGTTTTGGAAAAGGAGGAGATATTACCTTAAATGCTCAAGGAAATATCACTACTCAAAGTATCGACTCTCGGTCTTTAAATAGTGGAAACATCACAATCAAGACAGTTTCTCTCTTTTTGAATGATGCAGTCATCATTGCTGATACTTCTGGACAAGGAGATGCAGGACTTATTGACATTACTGCTGCTGATACTATCTCTCTATCAAACGCGTCAGTAATCAGGAGTCAAGTCACCTCTCAAAACCAAGGAAATTCAGGAGGTATCAAGATAAACACAGGTTCTCTTTCTTTAGCTACTGGTTCACAAATAAGTGGTAGTACCTCTGGAGAAGGAAATGCAGGAAAAATTGAGATTAATGCTCGGGAAACAATCTCTTTATCAGGGGAAAATCGTTTTGGATTTGAAAGTGGAATTTTTAGCCAAGTCAATGAGGAAGCTACGGGAAATTCAGGGGGAATAAAAATAACAACTGGTTCTCTTTTTATAAGCGATCGCGCAGTAATATCTGCTAATAGTTTGGGAGAAGGAAATTCAGGATTAATTGATATTACAGCCACAGATACTATTTCCATATCAGGTAAAAATAGTAACGGATTAAGACCAGGAATTGTGAGCGAAGTAAGAAGACCGGACGTAATAGGAAATGCAGGGGGAATCAAGATAAAAACAGGCTCTCTTTCTCTAACCGATGGTGGACAAATTGCTGCTAGTACCTTCGGAGAAGGAAATGCAGGAATAATTGAGATTACTAATAGCAATACTATATTTATATCAGGTCAATCTCCTAATGAAGAACTGAGTGGAATCTTTAGCCAAGTTAATAATGAAGCCATAGGAAATTCAGGAGGAATAAACATAAAAACTGGTTCTCTTTCTCTAACCGATGGTGGGCAAATTGGTGCAAGTACCTTTGGAGAAGGAGATGCAGGAATAGTTGATATTACTAATAGGAATACTATATCTATATCAGGTCAATCTCCTAATGAAGAACCCAGTGGAATCTTTAGCCAAGTTAATAATGAAGCCATAGGAAATTCAGGAGGTATCAAAATAAACACTAACCATCTTTCCCTTATCAATGAATCCCAAATATCTGCCCGAACCAATGGACAAGGAATAGCAGGTGACATCAATATCACTGCTAATACAGTTGAAGTTAATCAAGGGGGTCAACTATTAACCGATACCATCAGTGAGTTTAACGCTGGTGACATTAATATCAAAGCCACTGAATTTATTAAATTAACAGGACAAGGAAGCCAAGCATTTGAAAACGCTTTACGGGACACATTCCAAGCTCGTTTTCTGGGAACAGAAAATATCAACTTACCTGAGCTTTTTAGCCTTTCTACTATAACTAATTCCACAGGAGTCGCCGGTAATATCACTATTGATACCCCCCAACTCACCTTAGACAACGGTGCTGTTCTCGCTAGTACCAGCTTTACTGACCAAAATGCAGGAAATATCAGCATCAATAGTTCTAACCTAGACATTAATGGTTCAGGGTTAGTTTCAGCAGCAGTAGGCAGTCAAGGACAAGCAGGAGAGATTATTATCAACACTGCAACAGCTAAACTCACAGACGGGGGCAAAATAATCACCACCACCTTTAGTGCGGACAGTGGTGGAAATGTCATTATCAATGCTAATGAAGCAGTAGAACTGAGTTCTTCCCCAGATACCCTCTTTTTAGCCACCGGAATTAATACCAGCAGTGTGTTTGAAATAGGGAAAGCAGGAGATGTTACCATCATCACCCCTAACCTAACCGTAACCGAAGGAGCGCAAATTACCACCAGTAGCGGTTCTGATGCAGGAACTATAATTATTCCTTTGGGGGGAGAAGGGGGTAACATTGAAGTTGAAGCTCAAACCCTTATTATTAATGGAACTTCTTCTAGTGGACGGTTTAATAGTCTTTTAAGTAGTGAAAGTTTTACTAATGCTGATGCAGGAAACATTAAAGTTACAGCAGATACTCTAAACATTAATAATGGGTCTATTTCTGTTTCAACAGCAGGAGAAGGAAATGCCGGAAGTATTACCCTAAATACTGGTAATTTGCAATTAAAGAACAAAGCACAAATTAATGCCATTACAACAGAAAGTGGCAATGCCGGAACTGTTGATATTACTGCTAATAATATAAGTTTAAATAATAATTCAACTATCTCCTCTTCTACTTCTGGAACTGGTGATGCCGGGAGTATTCAAACAAGAGCTAATCAAAACATTTCTCTTGATAAGAGTACCATTGAAAGTGAAGTAGATGAAGGAGCAACAGGTGATGCAGGAACCGTTAATGTTAATGCCAATAATATAAGTTTAAATAACAATTCAAGCATCTCATCTTCTACTTCTGGAACTGGTGATGCAGGAAGTATTCAAACCACAGCTAATCAAACAATTTCTCTTGATAATAGTACCATTGAAAGTGAGGTAAATGAAGGAGCAATAGGTGATGCAGGAACAGTTGATGTCACAGGTAATAATATAAGTTTAAATAACAATTCAACCATCTCATCTTCTACTTCTGGAACTGGTGATGCAGGAAGTATTCAAACCACAGCTAATCAAACAATTTCTCTTGATAATAGTACCATTGAAAGTGAAGTAGATGAAGGAGCAATAGGTGATGCAGGAACCGTTGAAGTTATCGCCCCAAATATCGACTTAAATAATAACTCAATTATCACATCTTCTACCGCAGGAGACGGAGATGCAGGAGATGTCATTATTGATGCAGCTAACCAACTAACCTTGAATAATAATAGTTTCATTAACAGTGCAGCTTTACCCACTGCTGGAAGTGATGCAGGAAACGTCGATATTGTCACAGGAAACCTCGATATTTTTAACAGTTCTGGACTATCCACCAGCAACGAAGTAGAAGGTAGTGGAGGCAATATTAATATAAGAACTTTCGGCAACTTAACCCTTAAGAATCAAGCATTTATTAGTTCAGAAACCCAAGGAGGTGCAGGGAACATTATTATTAACGCAGATAATGTTTTTTTGAACAATAATAGTCAAATTAGTACCAATGCAACAGGAGAAGCAGCAGGAGGAAATATAATTATTAATACAGGGTTTTTATTAGGATTAGGAAATAGTGACATTACTGCTAATTCTCAAAACAGTGCCGGCGGTCAAATTATTATTAATGCAGGGGGAGTTTTAGGGTTACAAGTTAGGGAAAATCTCACCGAAAATAGTGATATTACTGCTACAGGAACCTTAAGCGGAAGCATCACTTTAAATATAGATGAAACAGAAGAAGGAAGAAGTCAAATCCAACTACCACAAAATATTATTGATCCCAGTATTTTATTATCCCAAAATGTTTGTCAACAGGGAAGTAACAGTGAATTTATTATTTTTGGAAAAGGAGGTTTAGCTATTAGTCCTAGTGACTTTTTAACCCCTAATTTAATTGAAATAGAATGGGTAGAACCAGTTATTAATCAAGAAATTGATAGCAGAGAATTAATTTTACCCCAGAAAATTGGTACTGAGTTGCGTCCTTGGCAACCTCTAAAATTTGCTTCTTGTCGTTAATTTTATCATCGTCTCAAATCAGTTTAAGGCTCTATAATATAGATACTAAGCGTGATTCATAATTGAGATGGATTTACATATTCGTTTTACTAATACAAATGATTTTGTTATTAAAGCAGAAGAAACTGAAAGCGATCGCCTTGATTTTGCTTTTCCCTTAACTGAGGAAGATTTTGAAGAATTAAAGTGGTATTGGGAAACTTATGCCAGCAGTTACCTTGATGAGCCTGATTTTGAAAGAGCAAGCCAAATTGAGGGCAAATTTACTCAATGGGGGAGTAATTTATTTAATGCAGTCTTTAACAGTCGGCCAGCACAACGCATATTAAATGATTTTCAGGACGAAGAGGCGAAAAATAAGCGTATTATTATCAGTTCCAGTGATCCCACCGTATTAGCCTTACCTTGGGAGTTATTGCGAGATCCTGACGGCACATATCTGGTTCACGATAACCCCTCTATTTCTATTCGTCGTCGCTTTTCCATAGTAGGAGGGGGACGTAAAGCGTTGAAAGTTAAAGCAAAACCCCAGTTAAGGTTATTATTCATTGTAAGTCGTCCAGAAGGGGCAGGATTTTTTGATCCAAGGGGAGAAGCAAAGGCAGTAATGGCGGCCATTGAAGCCGAAGCAAAGGGCAAAATTGAGATAGAATTCTTAAGACCTGCTACCTTAGATAAATTGGTGGAACGGTTAGAGGATGAAGACTTACCCCCCATTGATATTGTGCATTTTGATGGTCATGGGGTTTATGACAAGGATGGGAAGTGTTATGAGGATGCAAAACGTAGTGATCCCAGTTTAACCAAGATAAATGAAGGAATTAAGCAAAATACCGGTTATTTACTCTTTGAAGATAAAGACGGGAAAACAGCGTTAATATCGGCGGAAACCTTGGGAGATATGTTAAACCGTCGTCACATTGCCTTGATGGTATTATCTGCTTGTCAGTCGGCGCAAGTGACAGGGGAAGATGCAATGGGAAGTGTCGCTGCGAGGTTAACCCATGCAGGTATTCCCTCGGTTTTGGCCATGACTTATTCTGTGTTGGTAGTGACAGCGCAACAGTTATTCCGTAAATTTTATGAACGTTTGGTGAAAGGGGATAGTATTGGACAAGCGTTGGATAAAGCGCGACGGGATTTATATTTAAACCGTGAGAGAGGAGAAAGACAGCGAGGGGATGAACGGTTTACTTTAAGGTTGTATGACTGGTTTTTACCTGCTTTATATCAAAATGGCACTGAAAAAGCTTTATTTTCCGAAGGGAATAGGGAACAGGCAACAGGAAACCAATTTTTACAGAATTTACCTTATAGTATGTTCCGTGTCTCTTTTTGTGGCAGAAAACGAGAATTATGGCAGATAGAGACAGCTTTTGTCAGAAGAGGGACAAAACGCATTACTATTGCAGGGTTTGGGGGACAAGGAAAAACCGCTTTAGCAGTGGAAGCAGCAGACTGGTTTTGCAAAACAGGGTTATTTAATGCTGCTTGTTTTGTGGATTATGTGGCGTTTCAAGGCATTGATGCAGTAGGGTTAGCCGTTACTACCTTACAGAATACATTAGAACAAAATTTCCCCAATCCCGAAGCAGTCACCGAATATTTAAACTCTTCCCACACTCCGAACTCCGAACTCCGAACTCCGAACTCAATACTCCTCATTCTGGATAACCTCGAAGCATTACAAACCGACTCCTTGTCTGAATTATTAACTGTCGTGCAGGAATGGACAGATACAGGCAATTGTCGAGTTATTTTAACCACCCGTGACGCAACCTTTAATCATCCTGCTTATCTCTCACAAGGCAGTTGGGAACATATTGTCATTCCCTTAAAAGGGTTATATCCTACGGATGCAGTGGATTATTGTTTGGAATTGTTGGCTTTACCTCCTGCTGCTGCTTATCCTATCCCCGACAAAACGATCTTAGAATCTTTGCTAAGGTTATTAGATTTTCATCCTTTGTCCATTCAAGGTTTGGCCACTGAGTTAAAATATCGTCGGCCTAATCAATTAGGGGAACGATTAGAAGAATTAATCAGGGAAACCCCAGATAATCCTTTGTTAGCGTCTTTGAATCTCTCTTTAGATCGTTTAGACGATAAAGTGAAGCAATGGTTACCCCGTTTAGGAGTGTTTCAAGGGGGTGCGATGGAGAATATGTTACTAACGATAACAGAAGTGATTGAAATTCTCGCAAATCCCTCGGATGAGAAACGAGCAGAACAAATTAATCAAGCAACCTGGTTAATTGTTCGTCAACAACTGTTAGCAACGGGATTGATTCAGATTGAAGCAGTTTTAGGAGCAAAAGTTCCTTATATCAAGATTCATCCCACTCTTTTATCGGTGTTGTGGCAATCATTAGGAGAGTCTGAACCCAAAAATGGACTAATTAAACGCCATTACCAGCAATATCATCAACTCTCTCGCTACCTTTACTTTCAAGACGACAAAAACGCTGAAACCATTCGCCCTACTGCCATAAAAGAATTACCTAACCTTCTTTTTGCAGTGCATAATGCCCTTGATGTCCAAGATAAGAATGCCATAGAGTTTGTGAGTAATATTGACCGATTCCTTGACTATTTTGGACAAAATAAGAAACGCAATCAACTGACGCAATGCCTCCAAAACTTTGAGGATGATTTTCTTTCACAAAGTACAATGGGGGAAACCCTATACAGTCAAGGACGCTATACCGAAGCAGAACAAGTTTTTCGCCATCTTTTGCAACAATTAGGGGAAGACATCAGTTATGACCGTTCTCTGACATTAGGCAGACTTGGACGGTGTTTAATAGATCAAGGAAAAGTAGATGAAGCGATTATTTATGATAATCAAGGCATTGCATTAGCACAACAGTTAGAAGCGACGGAGAGAGTTAAGCGACACATTGGGGTAATGCAAGCCGATTTAGGGAATGTGTTAATGCTTAAGGGAGATTATAAAGAAGCGAAGCAAGCTTATGAAACTGCTCTAGCTATTAAACAAGAATTAGTGGATACTAGAGGGGAAGCCGCTACAGTAGCACAACTTGGTACATTAGCCAAAAACCAAGGCAACCTCTCAGAAGCAGAAAAACGGTACAAGAAAGCGTTAAAAGCCTTTCAATCTCTTAATGAATCGCCAATGGAAGCAATTTTATGGCATCAATTAGGTATGGTGTATCAAGATGCCAACCAATGGCAAGCAGCAGAAACCTGTTACCGTAATAGTGCAGAAATTGAGATCAATTTAGGTAATCTTAAAGACGTAGCAAAAACTTGGAATCAATTAGCAGTCCTCTGTGAATTTTCAGGGAAGCCCCAAGATGCTGAATTATGGTATCGCAAGGCAATGGAAGGATTTAAACAAGCAGATAATAAAGTTAATGTAGCCGCCAGTCTTAGTGGCCTTGCACATTTACTGCAAAATCAAGAAAATCGACTCGAAGAAGCCGAAACCTTAGCGGAAGAAGCTCTTGCTATTAGCCAAACCCTTGATCCCAATATGGGTGAGATTTGGAAAAACTACAACATACTAGCAGAGATTGCTGATAAACAAGGAGATAAAGACACTGCTCGTTCGTATCGTCGTCTGATGCGCCAAACCAAATGGAATGCGCCTGTTAACGAATATGAGTTACAACAATGGGGAGACTTGATTCAATGGGTATTGAGTGCAACCCAAGATGCAGAAGTAAGGAAAAAATTAAACGCAGAAATGCAACAATTTCACTCAGGATGGGATAATTTAGTCGCTGCCATTCGTCTTTTCTTGAATGGGGAAAGGGATGAGGATATTCTCTGTGATAGGTTAGGTCATCAGGAGTCAATGATTATGATGGCTATAATTAATGGTGTTGCTGAATGAGAAGTTGATCGTATCTTAAGACAGTTAATTACATTTATGTCCGACTACTTATCTGTAAAAACCGAGTCTTGTTGATACCCTTTAACTGTATCCCGTCCCCCAATACGAAATTGTTCGATCCCCCAAAACACGATTTTGATTTTCTTGATAAGAGACAGTACCCCCAAAAGCTATAGCAGTCGCCAAAGCTATTAGGACATTTTTCTGTTCCCTGTTCCCTGTTCCCTGTTCCCTTAAAATATAATTTATGTGTCCTAACTAGCCTGTCTATTGCTATATTTCTTGGGTTGGAGTTTGCAAAGTTCAAAAATCTTAGTTGAGGGAGGCAGAGGAGGCAGAGGAAGCAGAGGGGGAAATTAGTTTATTTTTAATATTCTAATAGTTTGCAGACAGAGCCGAGATAAACAGGAACAAGTTATAATGCTATAGGAAAAAGTTTTCTCAGATAAAATGAGACTCACTGCGAAATTAACTACGGGTTGGGACGATAAAAACTTATTAGGTATTTCGGCTGAAGAACTACACCAATCAGCTTTAAATGGTGATGACTATATCAACTCTCTGTTTAGTTTATTAAATCAAAAAAAAATAGATAATATTTACCAACTAGAAAAACTTTTTCGTAAAAGTTCTAAAGGGTTTAAACCAATAAAAAAGTTTGTCGGTGCTTTAAGCACAATAGAAGATATTGAAGGGAAATCAGAAATTGCTTGTTATATTAATGTCTTTGCTTATAGCTTTTTAAAAGGAGCAAAGAATTTTGATTTACTCCTACCCTTAGATGAGCAACAAGATAAAAAATTTATCAAAACCTATCAAAACTGGGGTCAACAAATTTATGACCTAGAAAATTTCGAGCGTTCTGGCAAAGAAATTGAAGAAAAAATAAAAAAGCAATATTTAGCTTTGAGAGAGATAGTATCTCGTCCATCGGTGAGAGACGAAATTAGAAGTTTAGCCACCTTGTTAATTAGTGGTCCTTCAACTTTAAACGAAGTGTCAAATGATATTGGCCTTAACTATACTCTAGGACAAAAAACCCTCGGTATCTTTGAGCGTATTGATGTAGTTAAGAGACAAGAACAAGAAAAACAAAAAGAGAAAGAATCAACCAGGTATGTAATAGTTAAAGAAGCACTACCTGTGGTAATTTTTTGTCTCCGAGAAACCATCGGATTAGATTTACTAAGGAATCTTTATCTAGAAAAAAATTATTATGGATCAACTTATTGAACTATTAGACAATCCCAAAATTGTAATTTATTTGTTAACTTATTTAGGAGTGGTAATTGGTGGCCAGATACTCTATGGTATGGGAGTTTATGTACAGAAGAAAAGCAATTATCACAAAAGGAAACTTCAAGGTTTACCAGAAGAGATTTTAATTAACAATAGTGAAAGATTAGCCTCTCGTCGTGTTGACGCTTTATTTCAAAGTGGACTTTTACTAGCAACTATTCTATTAACACCTTTTACTTTAATTGCAATAACCCAAGCAGATAAAGATACCAGGGGATTAGGGATCGCCTTTCTGGTTTTATTTGGTTGGATTTTATCTAATGGCACCGATCTTATCACAGCATTCATCGGAGGATTGGCTTTCAAAACCGTTGTCGCCTTTAAACAACCATTTCAAATCGGCGATCGCATTACAGTTCAAGACGTGAGTGGAAAAGTTATTAAATTTAATACTTTTTTTCTAGTTTTGCAAACCCTTGATCACGATCGCATTAGCATCCCAACTCACACTCTATGGACTGAAATAGTCAGTTCAGCAAATGCTGGTAATCTCTCTTCTTTATGTGTAATGAATTTTTATCTTGCTTCCTTTGTCAATGCTGAACAAAGACAAAAAGCAGAAGATGCCATTTGGGATGCAATCCAAGCATCAGTCTACTATGATTCATCCAAGCCAATGCAAATCTATCTAATCCAAACCCCAGAGGCGATTCAGTTGACGGCAAAAGCCTATGTAGCTTGTACTTATAATGAACCACTTTTTGTCAGTGATGTAACTAGAGCTTTCTTAGATTTTGTCTCTAAAGAGAAGATTGCTTTAGCACCGGGTTCTTGGGAATTGAGTCCTGATGATTTTACTAAATAAGTAGTTAGACATAAGTAAACAGCACTCTATTAACTTATGTAAACATAGTTTGAGCCTTAATTCTGCTTCCTGCCTCCTGCCTCTTCTCAACTGTAACGTTTATTTTTGTCAAGGTACTTATTTGGTATCAATTGTGCTGCAATGGGTAGATAATGTAGTTAAGCATTTTTGAAAGGAATGAGTCGCTTTTTCCACTAATTCACCAGAAAATTTTGTGTCTATTTGTGTTCGATTTCTAATGATATAACCAGCTTTAATATTTTCTGACGAATCCCCAATACCCTTCCTCCCAGTTGTCCTTAATGTTTCATATTGCTCTGAAAAACTTTCTTGGGTCTCTAAAAAATTTTTCAAGCCATTAAAAACTAAATCAGTCTGATCAATAAGTTGCTCATGGGTAATAAAGAAACTTTGTTTCTTATTGTTAGTTAATCTCGCATAACTTTCTAGTAAATCTAATCTTTCTTGATAGTAAATAAACGCTTTTTCCTCACTCCAGTGAGGTTTTATTTCCAAGATACTAGCTAGTGTTCTTTGAGGTTTTCTAAGAAGAAATATACTATATACCTGGTCAGAAACCAAAAAATCATCTGCTAAAAATTTGTGATTATGTAAAACTTTATCTAACACATATTTATGATTCATTTGATAGTTTTTAATTTTCCAATAAACCTTAAACATTAAGTTTTTAAAATCTAACTCCGAAGAATAATTAATATGGGTTTCTCCATAGCCAATAATTTCAGGATTAGAATTTAGTAAATGAGTGAGTAAAGAAGATCCAGACCTCATGTGACTCAAGATGAACAAGATACGAAAAGGCTTTTCCCTAAAACGTATTTGATAGGGATCTTGATCAGTATTAATCCTAAATTGATAGTAGTTGTTAGCTAGATTATTTTTAATATCTCTAAAATATTGACGCATTCGTTCTACTTGAGATGTCATGGGCCGTGAAGTACCCCAACTTGCTTCCCTGAAGTTGGGGCTTCCCAACACCAGATCAACACAAGGACGGTTTTATTCGTCTCTGAGGCTTCCCGTCTCATTGGCCGTAGCCTCAATAAGACAAGTCTTATCTCGGTCTTACACCGCCTCCACAGGCAGACTCCCTGCTTCCCAAGGAGTTATTACTTTTAGTCGAGATTGCACTTTGGACTTATGCTATTGCTGCCTACTTTGTTATTCTTGTACAATCTTTTCGCCGATCTGCCGCCGAGTACATACTTTATACGCAATGCGTGGCCTCTTAGTCGGTCGGGCGGGTCGCAACCAGTAACTAGGATAGCACAAAACAAGAATAAGTAGAGGCTACGCCGTTTATATTTAGGCCCTTGCATTCATGAGGTCGCGGATTTGTCGTCGTACGGCAAATCCTTCGAGCGACCGTCCCTAACCTATAGAGGAATAGGGAATTCTGCCCGACATTCGGTTGAATTTGCGATAAAGTTCCTCGGCTTTCTAGTATAATCTAATCTGTTTCAAAGCAAATATATAAATCACAAGAGGCAATCTAGATGGCACTGCCAAGCTGTTCCCTATGGATGTTCGTCGCTCGTACAGATATTTCCTTTATGATGCACACCATTCCTCACTTAGTCAAAATGAACAATTTTCCCTTTGAGGAAAAGGTTTTGGTCATTGATACTGCACCCTTGACTGGGGAGAAAGTAAACCGTCCTGGAGTCGGAACCATGGAGGAACTTCGAGAATGTACGCAACAGCTACTCAAGGCGAATATTGTCGATAGGATTGTCGATATTAATTACGATCCTAATTATCGTCATCAAGTGTACCGCAAGCACTTTGGTACGTCGCTTCGCTGCACCCACAACTATAAAGGGTATCCCATCTTAGGGTCAATTTTTAAGATCAACGAATGCAAAAGCGACTATATGCTTCACTTCGACAGCGATATGTTACTACACCAACAACCTGATTATGATTGGATTAAAGATGGTATTGAACTAATGCAGGAGTTTCCTGAGATGATGTTTATCAGGCCATTAACAGGGCCGCCAACGGAAGATGGAACAATTTACCAAAGCAGCTCATACGAAAAAGAAGGGGACAAATTTTACAAATCTCAATTTTTTGGAAGTCGAGCGTATTTAATTAACTGTAAACATTTTGATCTCTTGCTGCCTTTACCTATTATTTGGCGTTCCTATAAGCAGCAGTTTCTGAATCAATTATCAGTACCCCTAAAAAATATTCTCAATCAGATTACGGGTAAGGGAAAATTAGATTCTTGGGAAATTATGGTATCGAAAAAATTAGAGAAAACTAACTATTTTCGAGGAACTTTAATGAATGCCAAAGCCTGGACTTTACATCCTAAAGATCGGAGTCCAGCATTCATCAAAGCTTTACCTAAAATCATTGAAAAAATTGAAGCCGGAGACTATCCTTCTGAACAAGCTGGTCATTACGACTTAATTTCTGACCTCTGGTTCTAGATTTATTAAAAAAAGAACTTTGGTTATTTATTCATCTTGTTTTCTTGATCCTAATCACAATTATTTTTGTTCTAAAGGAACAACAGAAATCCAGTCTTTATAATCGACATCTTTATTTTCTGTAATTCCTAATAATTTCCCTTTCAATTGTTCAGTAATGGGACGATTTTCAGGAAGGTTAAAGGTTTCTATTTGCTTAACCGGAGCGATTTTTGCTGCGGTTCCGCACAAAAATACCTCATCAGCAATAAATAGTTCTGACTTATCAATGGGTCGTTCAATAGTAGGAATACCCAAATCTTTAGCTATAGTTAAAATACTATCCCTGGTAATTCCTTCGAGGATATCTTGCTCAAATCCAGGAGTGATTAAAGCCCCATTTCTCACAATAAAAACATTCATTCCTGTTGCTTCACAAACTTTACCTTGAGAGTTCATTAAAAGGGCTTCATCAAACCCTGATTCTACTGCTTCTGTTTTGGCTAAAGCAGAGGTGATATAAGCAGCACTAATTTTTCCTCTCAAGGGGAAACTACGGTCTTCTTGACGAGTCCAAGAACTAATCCGACATCTAACACCATCAGGGGAAAGATATTCTCCCATTTCTAAACCATAGACAAAAAAGTTCTTTTCAATATTGTGCAGTCTCGGGGCAATTCCTAATCCTGAACTATAAACTAAAGGGCGAATATAAAAAGACTGGGTTGGCTTATTTTTCTGGACAAAATCAACAATAATTTGCCGTAGTTTCTCTGGGGACAATTCATAATTGAGAAACTTGGCACTCTGACATAAACGTTGACAATGACGATCTAAACGAAATAAGAGAATTTGTTGAGGGTTTTTAGGATCAGGAATGCCTCGCATTCCGCCAAAAGCTGCTGTCCCATAATGTAGGGCATGGGTTGCTATAGAAATTTTAGCATTTTCAAAGGGGACAAATTGGTTCTCAAAATAAGCAATTGGCAGAAAATTGTGCATCGTGTATTCCGTTATCCTTTGACGGTTTCTCAAGTAGTCTTCTATGTGAGACCTCCATTATAACCCGAAATTCACCTAATATTTCCTTTAAATTTTTCCTAGCCAACCCCTTAATTTTTCCTGTTGAAGCGGTGAGGCATCTTCCATTTCTATTATCTCATATCGACTCGGTTGAGGCTTTCCTAACTTAACAGAGAAGGTCTTTAATTCATCTTGGTGGAACACTGTCACAGAAACGATTTCTTCCGCCTGATGATCCTTCAGACGTTCCTTTAATTGAGCTGCTGTAACCTTGATTCCATTAATGGCTAATAATTCGTCTTCTGGGTCAATTCCCTCTACAGCAGCCGGTGATCCTTTCTCAACAAATTTAATAATTTCTTTATTGTTTTCTGATTTTACTCTTATTCCTAAATAGGGAATTTTATCTTCTTCTATAATGGCTTTAAGCTGTAACCCGAAGGGGTTTAAATATTTATTAAAGGGTAATTCTTCGGTGCTATCAACGTATAAATTGAAAAAGCTTTGTAAGTCCATATCGGCTACAGATTCAATCACCCTTTGCAGTTGATGGGGAGTAAAACCAGTTTCTGAGGTTCCGTATTGTTGCCACATTTGAACCATAACGTTATCTAGAGACCGTTTATTTTGATGTTTAGCCCGAATTAATAAATCTAGAAGAAGGGAAATTAATTCTCCTTTTAAATAATAGGAGATTTGGCAATTATCACTGTTATTATTTCGTCTATATAGTTTGATCCAAGCATCAAAACTAGACTCACTTAATGGCTGAATTTTTCGGCCTGGAGTTGTTAAGAAACGGGTTATTTCTTTACTTAAAAGTTCTAAGAACTTTTTGGAATCATAAATGTTAGCTCTTAAGGGAATAACTAGGTCATAATAGCTGGTAGTTCCTTCAGAAAACCATAAAGAAGGGGTATAATTTTCCTGTTCGTAATCAAAGGTTTCTAAAGCTTTAGGACGAATACGTTTTACATTCCAGAGATGGAAAAATTCATGGGCAACTAATTGTAGAAAACGGTTATATTTATCTGTATCTTTAAAGTTAAAACGAGAATAGATCAAAGAACAAGAATTTTTATGTTCTAAACCCCCAAAACTCTTCTGTGTGAGATGAAGAATAAACAAATAATCATCGTAGGGTAATTCACCGAATAATTTTGCTTCTGTTTCAATAATTTTCTTGGTATCTTCTATAAGTTTATTGGGTTGAATATTACCGATTCCCCAAATAGCATATTTATGGGGTTTTCCTAACACTTCAAAGGAATAAACCCCATGATTACCAATTTCAAAAGGACTATCTACTAATGTGTCAAAATCTTTAGCATAAAATTGATTAACTTTTCCCGAAACTTCTGGTAAACCTGTGCTAACTTTCCAGTTAGAATTAGGCGGGATAATTTCAACAGTAACAGGAGTTGCTTCTAACCCTGGAATGAAATAGAATAAAGCAGCTCCATTAAAATAACCATGAGTATTATCTAAATGGTTAGTTCTGACCGTTAATTCGTTTGCAAAAACTCGATAAGTAATCAGAATATTATCAACTTCTTTGGTCTCTACTTGCCAATGGTTTTTGCTAACCTTTTTATTGGAAAGTTTTGTTTGTTTATCTTTTGATACTGCTCTAAAATCTTGGATATGTCGAGCATATTCCCTCACTAAATAAGACCCCGGTGTCCACACTGGCATTTTTAAGTCAAGAACCGAATCTGGCCAATGTTCAATTTGTAACCCTACCTCAAAAAGATGAGAATTCGGGTGAGTCATTTTTACAAAGTAAGTTAAACTAGGTAAGGGATGATTTAGTTTTTTGAACTCAGTATTAGTTGATCTAATCATTCTTAAATTTGTTTAGCAAAATGGTTTAGCTGTTTAAGATTCGTCAAGAACAAAATTTGACGAGAGGGGTCGCTTTCTAGACAACCTTGATGTTTTAATTGGGTAATGATTTGCTCACATTCATTCAAAGAAATATCAGCAAAATCAGCTAAGTCTTGGGGCGGTATTTGTAAAATTTCGGCTCCTTCTTCAATTAATTTACCATAGGTTTCTGCTAATTTAATTAAGGTTTTAATTAGCTTAATTTTTGCTGTTTGTTGATGCAATTGAAAGCGACGGTATAGGTGACGAAATCTCCTAACACTGAGTTGCAACATTTTATGGTGAACTTGGGGATCTTTGAAAAGCATCTGCAAAAAACGTTGCGCTGAAATACTCAGTAATTGAACATCAGACAGGGCAATGACCTCAACATATTTGAGTGATTCGTCTAAAACTTCCATCTCTCCAAAAAAATCACCTTTACCGAGAATTTCCAACACTCTTGGCTGCTGGTTATACTGAGAACGTACTTTAACCCAACCCGACACAATAAAGTAAACTGCCTTTCCCCACTCATTCTCTTTTATAATTTCGTCGTTCTGTTCATAACTTTCTTCATCAATAACAGACATTATCCATTCTAAGGTTTCCGGATTCGCTACACTAAACAACGGGAATAGCTCGACAATTGCTTGAGTTTCCATTAAAGGGGGTTAAGGACGGCACTTAATGATAAATGGAGGAATATCAATCCCTTGATTTTTCCTTCTGATTAAATCATTTCCTTTAATGATAAACCCCATATACTCCATACGTCTAGCTATGCACTGGCAAAAAATCAGTAGTCTTAACCTGATGGAATTGTTGTATTATCGTGAGGATGATACCTCGTAATTAACAACGGGGTTAAAATTAACTAATGACTTGGGAATTAGCATGGGTAGAAAGTATCACGTTTACGGTGTCGGTAATGCGTTAGTTGACATGGAGTTTAGAGTGACTCCTGAGTTACTACAAGAATTACAGATTGATAAAGGGGTTATGACTTTGGTGGATGAGTCCCGTCAAGGAGAAATCATCTCTAAGTTTAATGGTAACCTTTGTAAACAAAGTGGTGGCGGTTCAGCAGCTAATACTATGGTAGCCTTGAGTCAATTAGGGGCTAAAGGTTTTTATTCTTGTAAAGTGGCTAAGGATGAAGCTGGATTTTTCTACTTAGATGATTTACAAAATTGTGGTTTGGATACCAATGTTCATGATGAAAAGGAAGTGGATGGAACCACGGGTAAATGTTTAGTTATGGTCACTCCTGATGCCGATCGCACTATGAATACTTTTTTGGGTATTAGTGGCAGTTTATCGGAAACAGAATTGGTTCCCGGGGCGATCGCTGATTCAGAATATCTCTACATGGAGGGTTATTTAGTAACGTCTCCCACCGCTAAAGCAGCAGCTATTAAAGCCCGAGAAATTGCTCAACAATCAGGGGTGAAAACCACATTTTCTTTATCTGACCCCAATATGACTTCTTTCTTTAAAGAGGGATTATTAGAAATTATTGGAGAGCAAATTGAGTTTATTTTTGCTAACGAATCAGAAGCTTTAACAATGGCTGATACAGAAGATTTTTCTGAGGCTGTTTCTTACTTTAAAAAACTATCCCAAGGGTTTGCTATTACCAGAGGATCACAGGGTTCCGTAGTCTTCGATGGTCAAGAATTGATAGAAATAACTTCTTATCCTGTAGAAGCTATTGATACTGTGGGTGCTGGAGATATGTACGCTGGAGCTTTTTTATATGGCATTACCCACGGCATGAATTATGCTCAAGCTGGTGATTTAGCTTCCCGCGCCTCTTCTCGCATTGTTACTTCTTATGGTCCTCGTTTAGAAACAGAAACCTTAAAGGAATTACTCAATAATTAATCGATAATGGATAATGGATAATAGCTAATGTAGAATCAGCAGAAAAATTAATTCTAGATTCTTATTTATCCTAAAAAAGAAAAGGGTTTAACCTAATTCATTCATTATCCATTATTCTAAGTTAAGTAGACAAAAATAAACCTCAGTTTTTAGTCAGTCCTAACAGAAGATAAAGACAGTCATTATCAAGGCTAAATCCTTGAATACTAATTTTTCTATTTTATATTTAATTACATCTAACCACTTATATTGAATTAAGGTTAACTTGCTATAATTCTTGTTATCATAGTACAATATAACTTATCAGTTAAAATAGTAATAGAGGGATATTGATTATGTTAAACCAATTCCGACAACATTATCCGGAAGGAAGTTTAGTCAGTGAGTTAGTAACCATCGATCATGGTAAATATATTGTTAGGGTATTACTACAGAATAATAATGTAACATTAAGTACAGGATTAGCAGCAGATGAGAAAATTGAAATCGCAGAAGATCGAGCGATCGAACGAGCATTAAATAGTTTACAATTAGACACTAAACCCGTTACAGTAAAAGAAAAAATTGTGGTTCAACCATCAACTTCCCCTCCAGAAATAACTCAACCAAAATCGACGGTTGCATACTCATCTCCTCCTCCAGAAAAAACAGTTGAAGTTGAACCTGTTGTCAAGAAAAATGAAATTAAAGAGATAGAAACCCCAACTAAACCACCAATTAAAACTACAACTGAAACACCGACTAAATCATCTAAAAATCAAGTTAAAACTACAAAAAACTCTAAGAAAGCACCATCAATAGAACCAGAAATAGAAGAAAAAACCCTTCCTATTCTTGAGACTCAACAGGAACCAAAAATAGAAGAAACTACTCTTCCTATTGCTGAAATCACCGAAGAAACAGAAATAGAAGAAACCACTCTTCCTATTGCTGAAATCACCGAAGAAACAGAAATAGAAGAAAAATCGTCCCTAGAAGAAGAAGTGCTAGATTTTTCTGAGATTATTGCCCGTTCTAACGTAGAATTAAAAAGGTTAAAATGGACAACAGAACAAGGGCGAGAATATTTAATTAGAACCTACGGAAAGCGATCGCGTCAAGTGTTATCTGATGATGAATTATTAGAGTTTCTTCGTTATTTAGAAAGCTTGCCCACACCTTCCTAGAAAAACAGTATATTCTTACTTTTATGTAATTTCAGCAAAACTCTAGTCAAAAGTGAACTATTCAGGATAAGATGCAACTGTGTCTGTTCCCTTAATTTTTCCATAAAAGATAGATAAGTGAGGAGTTTTAAAAATGTTTGATCTATTAGCTTTAACTTTAGGTAACTTATTAGGAAAAACACCCCCTGCTATCGATACGGTTCCCGTAGTAGCTTGGCAAGAGGCAAAAGTGTTTGATGTTCCTACCCAATCAGATCCCGTAGTAGAGTCTATTATTGAGGATTATTTACAGAAATTATCCTCTTTAGGGTTTCCTACTAATAAACAAGCCATTTGGTTACAATCAGACTGGGCTTATTTAGGAGATCATCAAGCAAAAATAGCCTTATCTGCCGCCTCTTTAACCAAAATTGCCACCTCTTTAGCGGCCTTAGAAACTTGGGGAACAGCACATCGTTTTGACACAGAATTTTTAAAGGTTGGAACCCTTGAAAATGGAGTTTTAAAAGGAGATTTAATCGTTAAAGGTAGCGGTGATCCCTTATTTGTTTGGGAAGAAGCGATCGCAGTGGGAAATAAACTCAACCAACTGGGAATTAAACAAGTTACAGGCAATCTAATTATTGTTGATAATTTTGCCATGAATTTTAAAAGCGATCGCCAAAGATCCGGACAACTATTACAACTAGCTTTTAATTCTTCTCGTTGGACACCCCTAATTAGACAACAGTATAAAACTTTACCCCCCAATACTCCTAAACCACAAATTACCATTCAAGGCACAGTTAAAGTTGCCAATAATGTTCCTGAAACAGCACAAAGATTACTGAAACATCAATCTTTAACCATGGCCGAACTCCTCAAACAAATGAACATTTATAGTAATAATGTCATGTCCGAGATGATTGCTGACTCTGTGGGAGGGGCCGCCGTTGTCTCAGAAGTGGCAGCTAAAGCAGCTAAAGTTGATCGCCAAGAAGTGCAGTTAATCAATGGATCGGGGTTAGGGGTAGAAAATCGTATTTCTCCCAGGGCCTCAGTAGGTATGTTAATAGCAATGGAAGAAAAATTACAAGATAATCCCTTGAGTGTAGCCGATTTATTTCCTATGGGGGGAAGGGATAAAACAGGAACAGTTCAATGGCGAAATCTTCCTGATGGGGTTGCGGTGAAAACAGGAACCCTCGCCCGAGTTAGTGCCTTAGCTGGCGTTATTCCTACCAAAGAAAGGGGGCCAGTGTGGTTTGCTATTATTAATCACGGTCCAAATATAGATCGCTTTCGAGTGGAACAAGATCGCTTCTTACAAAGATTAACTAACCATTGGAACTTAACCCCAGTAGCTTCTCCTGTAAAAGCCACAGAACCTGTTAAATTAGGCGATCCTCAACGTAATATACATACCGAAAGTTAATTGTAGGGTGGGTTAGGTGGTAATTAAATATGTTAGTTATTTGTTAATTAATTATCCACATTAACCCACAATTAAAAATATGTACGTTTATACCTTTTGTAAGTTGTCAATCAGCTAAAATAAGATAAAGTAGCTATTCAAATTATGTTATGAGCTATCACAATATTATTACCATTGAACCAGAGAAACGAGGGGGAAAACCTTGTATTAGAGGAATGCGGATAACTGTGTATGATGTATTCGGTTGGTTAGCTGCTGGTATGTCTCATGAGGAAATTGTAGATGATTTTCCAGAGTTGACAGAAGAAGATATTAAAGCTTGTTTAGAATTTGCTGCTAACCGAGGACGTTATTGAAACAGTATGATTTTTTTGATATATAATTAAACTAATTAGTATATAAATATTTTTCTGATATGACAAGCTTAATTGTCCTCGGTAATATTAATCATTTTACATTTGCAAATTCTGTAATTGTAGCTAATGCTAAAGTTAAAGAAGGCTGGGATCAGGGAGAAATATCTCAATTTTTCAACTTAGCTTTTTTAACACATACTAAAACTCTTGGGTTATCATTACTTTGGGCAATTATTTTACACAAATCGGATGAGCCCAGTCAGGCTTTAAGCAATATATTTGTTATTCATTCTAAAGATTCGTATATCAAGTTAAAGGATAATGAAGATTGGATAGATCATATAGAATCACATGGAATAAGTCGAGAATTATTCGTTGAAAAGATAATTGACATAACAGAAGAACAATCTTCAATTACAAAATTTGTTGATTATCTTGAGTTTATTTTAAAAGGCATACCTATTGGTAAAAACTTGATTATTGATCTTACTAATGGCACCTCATTCCAGAAAAACTTATTATCAATAGCTTCTTATATACTGGATATAAAACATCAATATCTAATTGATGTTTCAAAATTATCTAAACTAACTAAAGAAAGAGGATTTTTGCCAGTTAATATTTTGTTACCTTGCTATACTTTAGCTCCTGCTACAGATAGATTGGATAGGATTGCATACCTAAATCTTTCTGAAATGGTACGTTATAAAAAAATAATAGAACATCAAACAAGTAAATATATAGCAATTGATCCTGATGCTTCTGATGAGGAGTTTTTTGGTAATAACTTAGGTCATTCTATTCAGTTAAAATTACAAGGGGATCAAAGTAAAGATAATGCTATTTATCGAATAGCAGCTTCCTCAATTTCAGCGAGTGTAGAGGATTTAATTCGTCTTCTTATTAATAAGTTTATGTTAGTTAACCTTGCTGAGGGAGTGGATCGAAGAACTTTTGGACAAAAACTAAAAATTATTGAGGCTAAATTTGAACATGATACTCCATCTGACTTTGATTTAGAGTTTTTTAGAAAATTCAATGATTTTATGTTGTACTTGAGAAATAGTTCTACACACAAGGGTCAACTTTTAACTCCTTCAGAAAAGTTCAAAGCAGAACTTTCTGTAATAATGGCTTTTCCTTTTATTGACTTTTATACAGATATTGTCTATGATGCGTTATCAAAAAGCAAACTTACTAAAAAGCCCAAAAAAATAAGAAAACTAACTGATATCTTACCTGAAGAAAACTTGTATTATGGCTTAGATGGAGATGATACAGGAAAAATTTTAGAGGAACTTTTTTTAGCTTGTAGTGATGAAGCTAAATTTCGGAAATCAAGTAAACAAATAACTGAGGCAATTTCGGAAATTGCTAGATTTATTCGTAAGAAGGTTGGTAAAAAATCAGTTATATTTGAGGCAGGTGATGATCTTTTGTTTAAAGGTAATCTTGAAAAGCAAATATTGTTAGAAATACAGACTATGTACTCACAATTAACATCTGGGATAATAACATCAGGACTAACCTGTTCAATTGGATATGGAAGATCATTTCAAGAAGTTTATTTAGCATTGAAACTTGCCAAAACGCAGCCGGGGAAAAATTCTATTGTTGGAATTGAGCTTTGCTAAATCTGCTTGCCTATTATATCCCATCTCTTAGTTTTATTATTATTCATAAAAAAATCCTAATCAGTAAATCCATGAAAATTCGACAACCTCGTTATAGCAAAGAAGAATTAGCAAAACGTGGTCATGAACTCTATGACTCTCAGATTCGTTCTCAAGTTGAGGCAAATAATCACGGTCAGATAGTTGCTATTGACATTGAAACGGGAAACTTTGAAATTGCTAATGATAGCTTAACTGCGGCCAAACAATTATTAAAACATCATCCTGATGCACAAATTTTTGGTATTCGTATTGGCTATCCTGCTGTTCATCGCTTTGGTTTTTCTTGTTCTAATACACAAACATGATTATTGGTTATGTAAATACGAATCGAGAGGCAATTATCAAGTTAGCTGTGCTTGGTGAAAATAAAGTAAATCAGGGAATTAAAGCAGTAATAGACACGGGATATACAGGTTTTCTCACCTTGCCATCTGCTATTATCACAAAACTAGGATTAACTTGGTAACAATTACAGCATTATCGTAACTGACAGTGCGATCGCCTCAATTTCAACCTCTCAAGTAATCACACCAGGGTTGGGCAGAAGGATAAAAAGACATTGTTAAGTTCTTTTACCGAGAATACCCTGCAAATTTTAAGCTTTATTCCAAAGTGTTCTACTATACAAATCTGGCTGCTAATATGGGGATCTCAAGAATTCTAATCAAAAAGTCCTATGAATCAAGCTGTCGTTGCTGTTATGGATGGAACCAAAGCCCGCTTTTTTACCTTGCAAGAGGCAGAGTTTCCCGAATATCAGTCCAGTCCGAACTTGATTGAACATCAATGTTTAACCAATGCGGCCAAAGAAATGGCCGGGAAAGAACTCTGGGCCAACACGAAAACCGGACGGAACCGAGGCTCTCGCAGTCAAGGCCATGGCTATGATGACCATCGACAAAACCATATCAGTGAATATGAACGTCATTTTGCCAAGGATATTAGCCACGAAATTACAGAACTTCTCAGTCAATGGGAGTCTCATTTAATTCTGTTGGTAGCTGAACCCCAAATGTTAGGATTTGTGCGTGAGTCCTTGATGCCTCATTTATCTCGAAACATTAAACTCGAAGAATTAGCAAAAGACCTTTGTAAATTAAAACCCTTAGAACTTCATGAATATTTAGCCCATAAAAATTTAGTCCCTGCTCGCAAAGCTGTGGTAATCTAACCGCAAAAGCTTATCCCCCCTCATTAAGGGGGGTTGGGCGGATCTAATCGGAACTGGAAACTAAAGAATAAATTTGACCATCCATGAGAATACGGGTAATTCCTTTCGCTTGTAGATGATCGCAAGTTTTATATAGAAGACGACCATCAGGAACCTTGATAACCCGTTGAGAACGATTGGAAAAACGACGGGCAACCCGATGATTATCAAAAATAGGTAAGGTTCTTTGTTGTACTTCAGCCGAGGGAATTTGACCCAAATGGGCAAACTCTTTTAGGGGTTTAACAATTAATTCAGCCGCTCTATCTATCACAAGATAACAGGTTTTCGGGAAAGTGGCAGCCGACAACGGTAACACTTGAATATCTTTTGGTGCAGACAAAGACTCATCATAATCATCTTCATCCTCATCTTCATCCTCATCTTCATCCTCATCTTCATCCCAGTCATCATCACTGTCTTCTAACTCTTCTCCCAACATTTCTCCTACTGCTGCTACATCAACCTCTTCTAAGTCTTCCGTTTCAGACTCTTCATCCTCTTCTGTAGAAACCAAAATAGGAACGTCTTTCTTAACTGTCACAAGTAATGATTTTGAGGAAGGTTTCTCGGGGGGACTCTCAACAGAAGACTCCACTGCTTCTGTTGCTGTTGCTTCGGGAACCGGTTCCGAAATGACAGGGGTTTCTTTGATAATTGGATTAGTCTGCTTAGAGGCCGCTTTTAGTCTCTTGTCTAAGTAACCTTGAGGTTTATTGGTTCTAGCTAAGCGTTTTTGTTGAATTAAATCTTCATACTCCATATCCGAGAGAGTATTCTTCAAAAAACGACTAATGGTAGAACTACTGACCCCGTAACGGTCAGCTAAGGTAGAAGTGGTTTCTGGAGTTTGACGATAAAGATTAAGAATTTCTTGTTTGTCGTCGTTGGTCAGTTTCTTGGGACTCATGGGATTATACCTACCTTTTTGGCAGCCGAAGTCTACCTTAACACCTCACATCCATCTGCTAGAATTGTCCCCAGTGACTTAGGGTTTAACTGATTCTCAACAGATGGCTAGGACATCAGGATTGAATGGATTATCTGATCTAGTTTATCGTTAACCGCTAGGTTTCATCCCTTCTTAGTATCAAAAACTTAATGATTATGGCAATGGCAAAGGGTCAACCGGCTTTATTAGTGTTAGCTGACGGAACAATTTTTGAAGGGTTATCCTTCGGCGCGAAAGGAACAACGGTGGGAGAGGTAGTATTTAACACAGGAATGACAGGATATCAAGAAGTTTTGACCGATCCCAGTTATTGTGGTCAGATTGTCACTTTTACTTATCCTGAGTTGGGCAATACAGGGGTTAACCCCGATGATGAAGAATCGGAAAAACCCCAGGTTAAAGGGGTGGTCGCTCGTAACATAACTTATCGTCCCAGTAATTGGCGTTCCACTGAGTCTTTACCTGATTATTTAATCCGCTACAATATTATCGGTATTTATGGCATTGATACCAGGGCTTTAACCCGCAAAATTCGTTCTGTGGGGGCGATGAATGGCATTATATCCACAGAAATCTTGGATACAACCGAATTATTGCGGCAAGTTCAATCAGTCCCTTCTATGGCCGGGTTAAATTTGGTTAAGGAAGTCACTACCAAGGAAATTTATGAATGGTCAACCCCTACAGACAGTCATTGGGCCTTTAATATTAACGACCGTGAGACTTCTCAAGACGGTTTAACGGTGGTGGCCATTGATTTTGGGGTCAAGCGCAACATTTTACGACGGTTAGCTAGTTATGGTTGCAAAATTATTGTGGTTCCTGCTGATACCCCTGCTGAAGATATTTTAAAGTACAATCCTGACGGTATTTTCCTTTCTAATGGTCCGGGAGACCCTTCGGCCGTAACGGAAGGGGTGAGTACAGTTAAAGCTTTAATTGAAGAAGGAAAACCTACTTTTGGCATTTGTATGGGACACCAAATTTTAGGGTTATCTTTGGGGGCTGAAACCTTTAAGTTAAAGTTTGGTCATCGTGGTTTAAATCAACCCTGTGGACTGCAAGAAAAGGTGGAAATTACCAGTCAAAATCACGGTTTTGCGGTAACGGAAAAATCCTTAGATGCAGAGGTAGAAATTACCCATCTAAATTTGAACGATCGCACGGTGGCTGGTTTATCTCATAAAACCTTACCTTTCTTCTCGGTACAATATCATCCCGAAGCTAGTCCGGGTCCCCATGATGCAGACTATTTATTTGAGAAGTTTGTTAATTTGATGAAAGAAAATAAGGGCAAATAATAAACAATTAATAATGGATAATGGATAATTATTTTTCCATTATCCATTAAAAAACGACGATTAAAATTTACAGCAGTTTTAACTTGCATAGATTAAACATTAAAATATCAACACTCCCCACACTCCCCACACTCACTTAAAAACTGCCATTAAAAGGTGAAAAATGAATAATACGGATAATCAAGCACAATTACGAGTGCTAGGACTCCCTGCTCAACAAGGAAGATGGTTATTAATTCCTCTAGGGATGACTATCCTACTCTGTTTGGGGACGGTGTATTCTTGGAGTATTTTTAGAACCCCCTTAGAGATAGATTTACAAATTGGCGCAACTGAAAGTCTGTTGCCCTATACAGTTGCCCTCCTTTTTTATGCCTTATTAATGCCGATCGCAGGATTTTTTATTCCTCGCCTTGGGACTCGCTTAATGACGGTTATTGGGGGGATAATCGTGGGCTTAGGCTATATTCTCTCTAGTCTTGCTAGTAATATAGTAATCATGATTTTAACCTACGGTGCCATCGCTGGTACAGGTGTGGGTATTGCTTATGGTGTACCGATGGCCGTTATTGCTCGCTGGTTTCCTGATCGAAAAGGGTTAGCCGTTGGCTTAACAATTATCGGATTTGGGCTTTCTCCCCTAATTACTGCCCCTTTGGCCAATTTTTTAATCGAAAACTATACTGTTAGACCGACATTACGCATTTTAGGCATTATTTTAACGGTGGTTATTGTCATTATGGCCATCCCGATGAAATTTCCACCCAACCATTGGCAACCTTTAGCAACCACGACAAACACAGAGAGGGCAATTAATCAGATATATCCTAGCAGTTTATGGAAAAGTCACTCATTTTATGGCTTATGGATTTGTTATGTCATTGGGACTTTAATTGGCTTAACTGCTATCGGTATTTCTAGTCCTGTGGGGGAAGAGATGATTAAGATAAAACCCAGTGTTGCCGCTAGTAGTGTTTCTCTGTTTGCCCTATTTAATGGCATTAGTCGCCCTCTCTTTGGTTGGTTGAGCGATCGCTTTAAACCCCACTATGTTGCCATCGGTGCTTACACTTTAGCCCTGATTGGTTGTATTTTGATGATTAATGCACAGGTCGGACAAGTTAGCACCTATTTAATCGCTTTTTGTCTCTTTTGGTTTTGTTTAGGGGGTTGGTTAGCCATTGCACCCACTACTACCCTCCGCTTTTTTAATCCTGATCAATATGCTCAAAACTACGGTATTGTCTTTACGGCCTATGGAGTTGGTGCTTTAGTGGGTACAGTATTCACGGGACAAATACGCGATCGCTTTGGCTCTTATAGTATTGTCTTTTATTTTATGGCTTTACTCGCTATTATTGGCATTGTGGTGGCTAGTTTACTGTTAAAACGGAGAAAATAGCCCCTATCTTATCTCGAACTCGGGTTAATAACTTAGAGACAAGTCATCAAGAGCAAACATACTGCAACTTCATAAAATATCGAAGAACGAAAAGTGCAAAGTCCTGGTAATTTTTTCATTTTTTTGCTTTAATTTGGGTCAATCAAAAACTGATGTTTGAGAAGAAAAAGAGGAGAGGTGATATTGCTATCACCATGATGAAATCCTCTCTAAAAAACAATGACCCCTCACACCTAAAACTGTTCAAGAAAACGCTTTGCAAAAACAGAGTGTAGATGTCGGACAAAGGCAATCGGTAGATGTTTATTTGTGACTGCGTTTTGCCTTTAATGTTAGTTTAGCTGGTTAACAATAATACTTCAGTCCCATAAAAAAGAGAATTTTCCTAATTAATTCATAGAAACTTGTGTTAATAAAGTGGAAAATTGGGGAAATAAAGAGAAATTTGAATGAAGTCAGAAGTCAGAAGTTCCTCACTACGTTCCGACGCTATCCCACAGAAGTATAATTTATAGATGAGGACTTCTGCCGATATTTTGTTAAAAATTTATCTGTTTAATTATATGATAAACTATTTAGTTGTTCATTAAGACTAATTTTATTATGTGGCGAATTAATGTTCGTTGTAATGGAGATTCTTGGAAAAAGTCAGGTGCTGATTTTAAAGCCATGACAGAAAATTATGAAGTGGAATTGATAGGTTCTCAGAAAATGCCTGATGGAACGAGAATCATGGGTTATAAAATGGAGGACATTAGTGAGGTGGAAACTTTCATAGAAGATTGTACTAAGTTTCCTGGGTTTACGGCTGACTTTGAGTCTTTATAACAAACAAAATCTATCCCTTCAACCAATAAAACCGACAAAATTGTTGAATAAGAAATATAATTTGACCTCATGAAAACAGACCGCCCAATATTAACTAAAGTATCCATTAATCTTCCTTTCGGCATTGGTGGGGCAGAATTACAGGGGTTAAACCTCCCTTAAGTACCAAAACTGTCACCTTAACCGCAGAAGAATGGTTTAACAGTGGTTATAGTAAAGGCGAGTCTGGAGACAATCAAGGGGCGATCGCAGACTACAATCAAGCTATTAACCTTAAACCTGACTATTCTCTTGCTTACTACAATCGCGGTGTAGACAAGGATAACTTAGGAGACAAACAAGGGGCGATCGCTGAATATAATAAAGCAGCACAACTTTACTCACAACAAAACAAGATGGATGATTATTTAGATGCGCTTAATCAAGTGAAAAAATTACAAAAATAGGAAAAAGTAGAAAACAAAGGATTTTTTAGTAGACTGTTTGGGTTAAATTAAATATTCTCTATTTCATCATTCCCCTTCCCAGTATCAGGATTTTGGAGGATTATAAGATTTACAGAATAGGGTTATGGTGATGGAGTTAATAGGATCATGGAATGAGATTAGATGGATGATACGATTTACAGGATAGGGTTATGGTGATGGAGTTAATAGGATCATGGAATGAGATTAGATGGATGATACGATTCACAGGATAGGGTTATGGTGATGGAGTTAATAGGATCATGGAATGAGATTAGATGGATGATACGATTCACAGGATAGGATTATGGTGATGGAATTAATAGGATCATGGAATGAGATTAGATGATAGAATTTACTATATTAATTACAATTATCTTTCCCAGAAAGTTTAAAAGAAAAAAATCCTGAAAATCCCCTAATCTTGTCTAATCCTGATACTGAGGGGGGAAAAGATATATACTTAACACCATCACTTTTATAATAAATAAATGAAACTCGAAGATATAACCTATAAAGTAATTGGTTGCTCTATGAAAATTCATAATACGTTAGGTAATGGGTTTCAAGAAGTTATCTATCAGAGATGTTTAGCCATTGAACTGCAAAAAGTTGGTTTAACCTTTGAGAGGGAAAAAGAACAACCTATCTATTATGAAGGTATCCACGTAGGAACAAGAAGGGCTGATTTTGTTGTGGAAAATAAAATTATAGTTGAACTCAAAGCTGTAATTAATTTAGAAAATGTTCATCTTGCCCAAGCTAAAAATTATGTGGTTGCTTATGATTTTTCTGTAGGATTATTAATTAACTTCGGAGCAACCAGTTTACAATATAAAAAAATATTCAATCCTAAGTATAATGAGAAAATAAAATAAGTGATTGAACTTATTTTTTGTTAAATTGCCTAAATAAACTAGAAATAATATTAAGAATATCTATAAAATAAAGCTTTCTATATATATTTTGGTATAATGAAAATCCTATGAAAAATCAAGATTGTTATTAGCAATGATAGTTAATTCTTCTGAATTATTATTAAAAGAAGTTGCCGAGAAAACCTCTAAAGCAGCCCGAAAGTTGGCAGGACTTTCAAAAGGCGATCGCAACCAAGCAATAGAAGCGATCGCTACAGCATTAGAAAATGCTTCAGCCGATATTATTAAAGCTAATGAACTCGACTGTAAACTAGCAGAAAAAGAAAGTATTTCTAAGCCATTATATAACCGTTTAAAACTAGGAAAAACAAAACTTGAAGCTACTATAAAAGGGGTTAGAGATGTTATTAATTTAGACGATCCTGTGGGTCATATTTCCATTCACCGAGAATTAGATGAAGGTTTAATATTAAAACGAGTTAGTTGTCCTTTGGGGGTATTAGGAATAATTTTTGAAGCCCGTCCAGAAGCCTTAATTCAGATTACAAGTTTAGCTATAAAATCGGGAAATGGAGTTATTTTAAAAGGAGGTAAAGAAGCCTTAAACTCTTGTCAAACCTTGGTTAAAATCATCAGAGAAGCTTTAATTAAAACCAAAGTTAGTCCTGATACAGTACAGTTATTAACCACCCGTGAAGAAACTAGAAAATTATTAGAATTAGATGAATATATTGACTTAATTATTCCCAGAGGTTCCAATGAATTTGTGAGATTTATTCAACAAAACACTAATATTCCTGTGTTGGGTCATGCAGATGGAATTTGTCACTTATATGTTGATAAAGAAGCAGACTTAGACACAGCTATTGCTGTTGCAGTGGATGCAAAAACTCAATATCCTGCTGCTTGTAATGCTATCGAAACATTATTAATTCATCAAGATATTGCTAGGAAATTTTTACCAGAAATTGCTGAAGGTTTGATCTATAATGACGTTAAACTAAAAGGAGATAAATTAACTCAAACTTATCTGGATATTGAAGCAGCAACCGAAGAAGACTGGAAGACAGAATATAGTGATTTAATGTTATCTATTAAGGTTGTAGACTCCTTAGAAGCAGCTATTAATCATATTAATACTTATGGTTCAAAACACACAGATGCTATTATTACAGAAGATAAAAATAGCGCAGAAGTATTCATGAATCAAGTGGATGCTGCCGGGGTTTATCATAACTGTTCAACACGCTTTGCAGACGGTTTTCGCTACGGTTTTGGGGCAGAAGTTGGTATTAGTACCCAAAAAATGCCCCCTAGAGGTCCTGTGGGTTTAGAAGGGTTAGTTACCTATAAATATCAAGTAACAGGAAATGGTCACATCGCTGCTACTTATTCCGGTGAAAATGCAAAATCTTTTACTCACAAAGAAATATGACTTTCTACTTAAAATGTTTGTCCTATAATAGAGGAGAAAATCTCAATAAATTAAAAGAGATCAGATTATGGAACTATTAATTGCTTGGTTAATTACCGCTATCAGTTTATTGATTATTGCACAACTCCCCATTGGAGTAGAAGTAGATGATTTTGGTAAAGCTTTAGTTGCTGCTATTGTTTTTGGTGTTCTTAATGCGTTAGTTAAACCAATTCTGCTTTTTTTCGGTTTTCCCTTAACTATATTAACATTAGGATTATTCTTGCTAATTATTAATGCCATTATTTTTGGTTTAGCTGCTGCATTAGTTAGAGGTTTTCGCTTACGTTATGGTTTTTGGAGTGCGCTATTTGGTTCAATTTGTTTAAGTTTTATTAATGGTATATTATCACAAGTTGTAAGATAATAATCCAAATTAATCTAATAGATAGAGACGCTATAAATAGTGTCTCTACAATGATTTATATACAAAAAAATAAAAGATAATGGATAAGTATAATCAAATCAATTTAAGCATTGATTGGGATAAATTAATTAGAGATTATCAACACAAATTTTCTAATTATAGAGTAAAAGAAAAACAAAAAAAATATCAATTATTTACTCAAGGAAACCCCGAAACTCCCAAATCTCTAAAACTACGAGATTATCAACAAGAAGCAGTTATTAACTGGTTTAAAAATAAGGGAAGGGGAACCTTAAAAATGGCAACAGGAAGTGGAAAAACAATTACTGCTTTAGCTATTGCTACAGAATTATATGAGAAAATTAAACTGCAAGTATTATTAATCGTTTGTCCCTATCGTCATTTAGTTGTGCAATGGGAAAGAGAATGTAAAAAGTTTAATTTGAATCCTATTTTAGCTTTTGAAAGTGTTTATAATTGGCAAAGTAAACTATCAACAGAACTGTATAATGTTCAATCTTATCAAAAACCCTTTTTAACTATTATTACAACTAATTCTACTCTAATTAAGCAAGGATTTCAATCACAAATAAAATTTTTCCCCGAGAAAACCTTAATTGTTGGAGATGAAGCGCATCATCTAGGTTCCCCTCGTTTAGAAAGTAGTTTACCTCGTAACATTGGTTTAAGATTAGCATTGTCTGCTACTCCAGAAAGATATTTTGATGAAGAAGGAACCGACGCTTTACTAAACTATTTTGGAGAAGTAATAAAACCGGAATTCACTTTAGCTGATGCCATAAAAAAACAAGCATTAGTTCCTTATTTATACTATCCTATCTTTGTCAATTTAACAGAATCAGAAGCCTTTACCTATGCAAAACTAACTCAACGTATAGGTTGGGCATTAGGTGAAAATGATAATCTTAAAAATAACGATAACTTGACCTCATTATTAATTCAGAGATCCCGTTTAATTGGAGTAGCAGAAAATAAATTAACTGCACTCAGAGAATTAATGAAAAATCTTTTAGAAACTAACTATACTCTCTTTTATTGTGGAGATGGCTATTTAGAAAACGAACCGAAAAATCATCAAAAACAGATCGCAGCAGTGACTCGTATTTTAGGCAGAGAATTAGGTTATAGAGTTAATACTTATACAGCAGAAAATACTTCAGAAGAAAGAGAAAAAATTCGTCAACAATTTAAAAAAGGAGACTTACAAGGATTAGTTTCCATTCGTTGCTTAGATGAAGGAATTGATATACCAGAAATTGAACAAGCTGTTATCTTAGCCAGTAGTGGAAACCCCCATCAGTTTATTCAAAGAAGAGGACGAGTATTACGACCTTATCGTCAGAAAAAACAGGCAATAATTTATGATATGGTCGTCTTGCCTCCCGATTTAGATCGGGCTACCTGGGAAGTAGAACGAAACTTATTAAGAAAAGAGTTAAAGCGATTTGTGGAATTTGCTAAAATTGCTAAAAATGCAGAAGAAGCCAGTCATAAATTCTTAGCGATTCAAGAGCAATATTCACTCTAAATAAGCTATAATATAAGGTAGATAGTTATTAAAAATATTGTTATGGCAGGACATAGTAAATGGGCAAATATTAAACGCCAAAAAGAAAGAGTGGATGCAAAAAAAGGGAAAACCTTTGCACAATTATCCCGTGCTATTATTGTGGCAGCTAAACACGGTATTGCCGACCCAGCCGGGAATTTTCAACTGCGGACAGCCATAGAAAAAGCCAAAGCAGCCGGCATCCCTAATGATAATATCGAACGGGCGATCGCTAAAGGTGCCGGAACCTACGAAAACGATGATACAATTTACGAAGAAATTCGTTACGAAGGTTATGGAGTTGGTGGGGTTGCCATTATCATCGAAGCCTTTACCGACAACAGAAACCGTACCGCAGCCGACTTACGTTCAGCCTTTACTAAAAACGGGGGTAACTTAGGGGCGGCTGGTTGTGTCGGTTGGATGTTTGAACAAAAAGGGGTGGTAAGAGTAGAAGGAATTATAGATGAAAACGCCCTCTTAGAAGCATCTATGGAAGGAGAAGCAGATAGTTATGAATTGTACGACGAAGTTGGGGAACAGGGGGCAGAAATTTTTACAGATATGACCAACTTGAATCGATTAAGTCAGACACTAAACGATAAAAATTTTAACGTGACAGAAGCAGAATTAAGATGGATTCCTAATAATCTTATTGAAATTGAGGATAATGAGCAGGCTAAATCAATTATTAAACTAATTGAAGCCTTAGAATCCTTAGATGACGTACAAAATGTTACAGCAAACTTTGAAATGGCGGACGAATTAATTTTTTCTAGTATAAATTAAGTTATAACCAAACTTACTGAGGAGGAAAATTAAAGATGACCACTGAATCTCAAGTCCCTAAAGAAAGTGCTATTACCCCCACAAAAACTGAAGAGAAAGCCATTACACCCGAAGTAGTCTCTGAGGAATCTAGTGAAATTCAAAAGGAAACCACTGCACTCATTGACGCTATTAGAAGTAAAGCTTTATCCGAAGCCAAAGAAGCCGGAGAATTAGCCCGTGACAACTATTTAGAAACAGTTCGTCGCATTCGTCAAGATATCGAAGACCGCAAATTATTTGATCCTCAACGCATTGATGAGGCTGTCAAATATATTCAAAAGGAGGTAGAAAAAGATTGGGAGGGTGTTGTTAAAGAATGGAACACTGTAGTTAAAGAAGTTAGTAGTTTTGGCGATCGCCTTAGTGAAGCGGCCAAAGCTGCTTGGGAAATTTTAACCGCACCTTCCAAAGAGACTAAAGATTAATTTTTTCCTAAATAACTAACATTTTTGGGGTGGGCAATGCTCACCCAAATGTCAAAATTTATTCAGTTACAGTCAAAAATCACCCTGTTGCCTGTTGCCCGTTCCCTGTTCCCTCTCTAAACTAGCTAGTTTTATTGAAGATGCAATATCTGAGTCAAATATCCTTACGGACTAATAGTAATTGTAAAAAAGATACCATCATCCTGTAAAGAATTTCCCCCTTGAAATAAGTCTTTTCCTAATGGATTAGCCCAGTCAATACGTGCATTAAAAAAATCACCATATCGTACTTGTAAACCAATACCAACAGAACCTAACTCATTAATAGGAGGGTCAGGTAAATCTCCACTATTCCACCCTTGACCGTAGTTTACAAAAGGAACAAGTTGAACCAGAAATTGATTTTGAGGAATATGGTAAACAGGGAAACGTAGTTCCATTCCTGCAAAAATTCCATTATCCGTTAACAAAGAATTTTGACGATATCCTTTAATATTTCCGATTCCACCTAAAGAAAATTGCTCCAAAGAAACGATAGAACGATCCGCAAGTTGTACATCACTTCTCAGAACAAATAAAGTATCCTCCGCTAATAATTTAACCCATTGTGCTTGACCTCGCCATAAAAAATAGTTACTATGAGGAGCATCAGGATTAACCTCTAAATCAAAGGGTCTTGTTGTGCCAAACGCCTCAATTCCCCAATCAAGTTGCGACCTTGCTGATAATACCTGACTAGGCGTTCTTCCTACCCATTCTTGAGAAAATCGAACCGTAGAAATATGAGTTCTTCCGTTAGTATCAGAACCCCGAGAAGGAAAAGCAAGGCCATCTAAATAAACTGTTTTACTCTTTTGATGATCAATATCTAAACCTAAAGAAAACTCTTGTGACGGGGTTTGAATAATCGGTTGTCGAAAGCGAAAAGAATACTTTTGATAATCAGAATTAATCTCTAAAATATCTAAAGGTTCCTCGATAATTTCCCCTGTTAAACTTCTATATGCTACCTCAACCGTCCCATTATAAACATTAACAGGAACCTGATAAGTAAGCTCCAAATCATCGCTGGCATCCGTGTTAAAATAACTAAAACTAACCTGATCCCCAATTCCCCATAAATTATTTTCAGCTAAATTAAACCCCCGACGAATTTCTCCTACTTGCGGGTTACGTCCATTATCAAACAAAACACTAGGATAAAAAGAACGCCCCGAGACAACTTTAACCACTAAAATATTATTACCAGGACGGGGACTCGGGATTAATTGTGCTGAAATACTTTCAATAATTGGGTTTAATTGTAATAGTTGTAAAGACTCAACCAAACGAGGAATATTTAACGGAGTTTGTCCCCCTAACTCCAAGCGATCGCGCACATAATTAGGATTAAGTTTACCTTCAACTGTAACTTGAATGTCCTCTAATTGACCTTCAACAATTTTAATAGTAATAGTATCATTTTCGATGGTTTGGGGGGGAATATAAGCCCCAGACGTAATATATCCTTGCTCAATATAATACTGAGTAATAGCCGCTCGCGCTTCCAATAACTCAGCAAAACTCAAAGGGCGATTAATAAACCCCTTCAGAATCCCACTTAATTCTTCTGCATCAAAAGCGGTATTTCCCTCAAAACGAAACTGCTTAACGGTAATAGTTCCTGGAATATTCGGTGACACCTCCTCTGTGGGAGGAGGGTTAACATTAGGAGGAATTAAAGGGTTTTCCAGTAAAGGAACAGGTTGGGGTAACTCAGGGGGAGAAGTAGGAGGAATGGGACTGTTATCAAAAGACTGCGCCATTAACTGACCAGCAAAAACCCCACTTAAGCAGAAACAACCAAAAAACAAATAAAATAGGTTAGAGAGACGAGTTACGCGTTGACAAATCATAACAGTTAGCAGGACTTAAACCAGGACTGTGAGGAGTCACAGTGGGCGCTTTTGCTGTTAGCACTACATTACCATCAGCATCAATTATCCATCCTTGTGCTTCCACAATAGATGGGGTTTGTGTCTCACTTAAATTCGGAGATACTTCTGAAGGGAGAGAAGTTCCTGGTTCAGAAGGCAGGGAATTTGATGAATCAGTATTAGGATAACCTAATTCCGTTAAACCTGTGGGGTTGTCTACCCCTTCATTGGGGTTAGAAGGTAAACCACCCCGTCCCCTAATAGTAAATTCTCCCCTGCTTAAAGCTTCACCAGGACTACAAGCATCAATAATGACCTTACTCGCATCTACCACTTCATCCGGTAGTTTAACCAAACTTCGTTGGGGGTCAACATCAGGACGGTTAATTCCAATATTTCCCACTTGGCCAAACTGAGAACTAGCAGTTATATCATTTAAAAAGGTTAATTGTTGCCTTTCTTCGATACCAAAAACCCCGGCAGCGTTAATATTGATATTTCCTCCCTGGCCTAGAAACGCATTAGCAATAATATCGCTGTTTTCCGTGGGAACAGCAAGAATAAACAACGCATTAATATCAATGTTTCCCCCGTTTCCTAGTCCCCCTGTGGTTCCTGCGGTGGTAGAAATGCTGCTACTACGACGTAAACTTAAAAATCGCTCCACATCAAGGCCAATATTTCCCCCTTCCCCCGAAGCAGTTTCAGCAGATAAACGACTACTATTATCTAAGAAAATATCCTTTGCTTGTATATTAATATCCCCTGCATTTCCTAACCCAAAACTACTCACAGTTACTTCTGAATCATTATTAACCATAAGATCATCAGTGTTAATGCTTAAACTCCCTGCATTGGCTAAAGCATTATCTGATTCTAATAACTCTTGATCAAAACCTAATTCTAGAGCAGTTTCTTGACTTAACGCTTCACTGGTAGCGGTAAGCTGACTTTTGCCATCCAAAGCAATAGACCGCGCATTAAGGGTTAAATTACCCCCTTGACCCGTTCCAATGCTTCTAACAGCTACTTGTGAACGATTATTGACAGTTAATTGCTCCGTATTAATGGTTAAGTTTCCTGCATTTCCCGTTCCTTGAGAAGATGCTGTGATAATGCCTTGATTATCCAAAAAGATAGTATTAGCTGTTATGTTAACGTTCCCTGCATTGCCTTCACCTAAACTAGCAGCCGAAATGACACCCCCATTACTAACTGTCAATTGATTTGTGTTAATAGTTAAATTACCCCCTGGAGAAAATCCCAGTAAATTAAGATCCGTAAAGCCCGATTCTGCTGAAATTCTACTTAAAAGTGTGTCTGAGATATTCGGAACAAACCCACTACCAGTAACTTGTATTGACTCAGACGCATTAATTGTAATTGTTCCACCATTACCAACATTGTTAGCCGTTACTGCTAGTATTTGTCCACCATCTTGTAGGGTTAATCGTTTTGTATTAACGATGAGTTCTCCTCCATCTCCTGACCCAGTCGTGGAAGTCGTTAAGAGACTGGAAGTAAAAAAGCCGGTTCCAATAAGCTCAATGGAGTCAGAAGCATTAACTTCTAATCTACCGCCGGAACCCTCATTAAAGGTTCCTGATGAGATTCCTGCTCCATCTTGTAATCTCAATCTTCGGGTGTTGATTAAAATATCGCCCCCAATATCTATTGCATCCCCGTCAACTTGCGCTGCCACACCTGTAACACCTGATGGTGTTTGACTTCCAATAAGTTCAACAGACTCAGACGCATTAATCAGAATCGTTACTTCCCCATCTAAATTTTCTGTGGTACTCGATATTTGTGCTTGGTTTAATTTAATGTGTCTTCCTTGTAACTGAATGGTTGAATTATCGGCATTTACGGATGCTCCTTGGGAAAAAAAGATATCTTGAAAAGTTGCTACGTTTTGATAGTTTAATTGAAAACCTCTATCTCTTGCCTCTAATTGCACTCGACTATTATTACTAACACTACCTAGTTCTATTCTTCCTTCTGTAACCATTATGCTACCCCCAGGAAAGCTTATGTCTCCTCCCACTAAAGCCAGAGTATTACCAGGACTCACACTGAGATCATTGGCTTGATTGACAATTCTTCCTGGGTTAGATCCAAATTGTAACCCAACAGGAATACTGATAGTTAAAAGAGGATTCTGTTGAGTGTTAGTTGCACTAAATTTGACCCCATCAGCAAACTCAATGACATCAGCACTACTGGCTAAAAAAGATCCTCCAATGTCGATCTGTGAATTGGGGCCGAAGGTAATCCCATTGGGATTAATTAAAAATAGATTTGCCGTACCATTGGCACGAATGATTCCCTGAATGTCGGAAATCGATCCCCCTGTGATACGACTAATAACATTCGTGACGTTATTGGAATTATTAAAATAAGCTTCAATATTGTTGGGAACCGAAAATTGCTCGAAACTATGAAATAAATTAGTTCCGCTTTGCATTCCTCCAGTAATCTCTAACTGATTACCCCTTGGAGTTACCTGGGTATTGACGGTTCCATCCCCAGACACTTGTGCTGAAACTATAGGGACATAAGTTAAACAACTTATAGTAAAAACATTGAAAATGATTTTACACTTCTGAATGGTTAAAGAATAATTTACACTCATCACAGGCTGTAGATTGTTGAGTTTAGACATTCAAGGTGAGTCCCTTTCGACTCAATTTATTCTTGAATTATAAATCTAATCTCAACTTGATGGGGGTGAACTACCCCAACTAATTGCAAGCAATATAGTTGGGGTTTCCAATCTCATTAGGAATTGCGTCTAAGAGGTAAGAAATCTTACCTCCTAGCCGTCTTACATTCCCGACCTTGGCAGTATCGCTAGTTCCTAACGATAATATCCGTAAGGCTTCATTTCTAATATTTATTGAGGCATTTATGTCACGGTCATGGTTTGTATGACAATGTTCACAAGTCCAATTTCTAATATCAAGAGGCAAACTGTCTACTTGATTTAGACATACATGACAAGTCTTAGAACTAGGGAAAAATCTATCAACTTCAATATAAGTTTTCCCTTCGTTTTCTGCTTTGTATTTAAGCATTGTACAAAACATTCCCCAACCACAATCACTGATAGCTTTAGCTAATTTGTGGTTTTTAACCATGCCTTTGACATTGAGATTTTCTACAGCAATAACTTGGTTTTCGTTGACTATCTTACGGGATAGTTTCTGTAAAAAATCCTCTCGACATCTAGATATTTTTGAATGTACTTTAGCTACTAATCTTCTAGCTTTTTGCCTAGTATTACTCCCCTTTTGTTTACGAGATAATTTTTGTTGTTTACGTTTCAAGTTCTGTTGATGTTTAGCTAAATGCTTAGGGTTGTCAAATTTAGAGCCATCACTGGTGACAGCAAAATCAGTTAATCCTAAATCTATTCCAATGGCCTTACCTTCTGTTGAGGTTTCTGGTTTCTCTAGACCATCATCAACTGTAACTGAAGCATAGTATTTGCCATCACTGTTTTTTGAGATTGTAACTGTC
>NZ_JASJEB010000184.1 GCF_030064895.1 Crocosphaera sp.
GAATTTGACAAGCGTAACGTTAAAGTTCTAGCCTTGAGTGTGGATAGCGTGGACTCCCATAAAGGTTGGATTAACGACATTAACGAAACCCAAAACACCACCGTTAACTATCCTATTATTGCTGATCCCGATCGCAAAGTTGCGGATTTATACGGGATGATTCACCCTAACTCCCTAAATAATCTTACAGTTCGTTCTGTCTTTATTATTGACCCCAACAAAAAATTACGTCTAACTCTTACTTATCCTGCCAGTACCGGACGTAACTTTGATGAAATCTTACGGGTGATTGATTCCCTACAATTAACCGATTATCATCAAGTAGCTACCCCCGCTAACTGGAAAGATGGAGAAGATTGTGTGGTTGTTCCCTCCATTCCCACAGAAGAAGCAAAACAAAAGTTTCCCAAAGGTGTTACAGAAGTTAAACCCTATTTACGTATGACTCCTCAACCCAATAAATAGCATAAGTGTTGTATTGAAACACCCTAGGGGTCAATGATCGTTGACCCCTGCTTTTTTTAGAGATCAGCGATCGATAATACAGATATAGCAGTACAAAGAAAGATTATGACCTTATTGTAAGGTGGGGAGTGCATCGGCCTACAAGGTTTTGTCATTTTATCCATGTCAAATAGCATAATGCGTAGTGCTATAGTTTTAATTTGATGAATGCTAGGTGATCAAAATCACAGCACTCTCCCAAAAAACAAGTTTCTCTAGAGTGGTAGAGGAATTAGGAAAAACCAGTGACCAAAAAAGAAGCCATCGAATTAGCAGTACATTATCGTTGGACTGCACAAGACGCAAAAAGAGCTTATGATGGGTTAAATTGCAAAGAAGCCAGCCAAGAAGAACTCCTCCTCGCACTTATTAAATTTGCCGGTCCAGAACTCTACCAACGACAAAAATTACAAGCAGCCCAAAAAGCCCTTGTTACGAAGAAGAAGAAGAAAATAGAAGCGATAGAAATAAAATTTGCTGAAGAAATCAGAGAAGGGGAAGAAAAGCTGCAAGAAATGAGAAGCACTTTTCTTGCTGTCATTTTTAGACTTTACGCCTTCGCCAAAACATTCGGTATGGAAGATCCTTGGATAGAAGCCTTAATTGAAGCCCACAAAGCCTATTTTGATCATCAAAACGAACCAGCAGCATGAATACTACCACACGGAAACAACTGAGAGGCTACGGACTTAGCACCTACCTAGCTACTGCCATCACCCAAAACCTAACTCCCATCCATAAAGAAGGGCGTATCCTAATCTACAACCTTAACGAAGTTATTGCGGCTATTCGTAAATATCTAAGCAAAACTCAGATCAAACCTCAAACCAGAATAACTCTAGAGAGTTTATTAGAAACCCTCTTACAGCGAATGAATAACGTAATTTCGATTCCTTTCACACAAACCTCTGATCCCCAATTAAGTCTGCTTGCGCAACAAGCCTTTAAATCTATGCGAAGTGCAGAAACCCACTTTGCCCAAATGAAAGCAACCTTAGCCACTATTAAAGGATAATGAACAGTAAACGCCTCTATCAACTGACCTTTGAACTTGACAAATGGGCATCTAAAAATCAAGACATTGTCAAGGACATTGAACAACGTTATAGTCCACGAGGACGTTTCAAGACTTGGCGTAATTCTCCAGAAGGGAAAACGTGGAAGAAGAAACAATATATCAAACAAGAGGGGGTTTGTGCCATCTGTGGTCACTGTTTAACCCTCAAAGTAGCCGAAATAGACCATATAAAACCCCTTTCTCTTTACCCAGAACTTGCAACTACTACCAGTAACTTGCAACTCGTTCATGCTCACTGCAATCGAACGAAATCCGATCACTAAAATCTTGATACACCCAATTGAAAACCGCTAAAATCAATTTATAGCGGGGGACTTAAACCCTATTTCTGCGTCTAGAAGCGGTCGGGAAACGCGCCGTCGCACGGTGAGTCCACTGCGGTCTTGGGGTCTCCCCAAGTAGAGCAAGTGGCGAACCCGAAGGGCGCAAGTTTAACCGACCAAGAGAGTAGAAAGTGCAAAACCCATCAAATTATTAGAAAAAAACTTCCTACTTCCGTTTCTACTTCTGACTTCGAGCGAAGCGATAATTTCGGGCGTTTGCTTCCCAATCTTCACAGTTAATCGCTTCTTCCGTTAAAGCTTTATAGGGATGAATGGTGCATTTTAAACAAGTTTCTCCCGTATAAAAAATACAGCGATCGCAAGGAATGGCGTGGAGTTTTTTTAGATAAACCACTCCATCTTGCATAGCGAAGAAAATAGAACAAAAAAAGCACAGTAAAACTAACCAAATAAGTAAGGGAAAAAACCAACCCATTTGGCTAACAATAATTTGTTGCAAAACCATTATACCTATTTAGAACACAACGAAAATGATTAGAATTTTTGACAACGACTTAATAAAGAACTGTTGTCTCTTTTTGATTCTACTGATACACTTTCCCAAAATAGAGCAACTTTTTCACTCACTTCTTGAGGCTTCATATAATGGAAAAAATGTCTTCCTTGCTGGCATTCCCACAAAACATCTCCTGATTTTAACCAAGGTTTCCTAGCATTCAGTTGATAAGAAGAAACCACCATATCATCTCGACTTCCCAGCACAAATAAAGGCACAGAAATGACTTCAGGAGTCACACTTAATTGTTTAATTAAAGTGTTAGGAGAAGGAGAAGATAATAAATCTTGTTCTAGAATATAAATTAATAACTCCGTTTTAAACGGACATTGACGACCAAATAAACTATAAACAATTTGGGTTAGAATAGTATGGCGATCGCAGGGTAAGGACTTGAGCATAGCATAATAATGACTCTGCCAATCTATTCCTAAATTAGCACCCACAGATAATAAGGTAAGAGAATTTACCCTTTCAGGATAGCGTTGAGCATAGATCATTCCTAACCACCCACTCAAACCATGACCAATCAAATGAACAGGATGATCCAGTTGTTTACAATAGTCGTGTAACAATACTAAAGCCACATCGAGGGTAATGGGTTCATCAGGAGTTTGCTCGTATTCCCACAAAGCAAGGCCATGCTGTTGAGAAATTTTACTAATTAAAGGACGGTTAAAGCGGTGTAATGCTGGACTCACACTTAACCATAAAGCAGTCGGAATAGAAGACATAAAAAACTCCAAATCAAGAAAAATTGAGGCACAATAAAGAGTAGAGTTGAATAAGGAAGGTTAAGAGGATGTCCATCTGTGTCTTGCAAACAACCGTTAGACACCCCTTAACCCCTTTTTATTTACACTTGCTCTAAGTTATTCAACGCAGTTTCGACTTGTTTAAAATCAAACCCCATCGCTCGCAAAGCGTGCCAGAGATGACCTTGTAAGAAGAAAAAGGCTAAGAAAAAGTGAGCATTGGCTAACCAACAACGGGGTGTATGGCGGCCGAGGTCTAAAATCGTTGTATCAGCAAAATAGGGTGTAACACAATACTACTCGGATAAGCTTGAAAAGTTGATGAAATAGGGAGTGTGGGGAGTGTGGGAGGTGTGGGGAGAATTAAGCAATACATAATGTTTTCTCTTCCCACCCTTCCCCCTCTTCCCTCTCTTCCCCATCCCTGTCTCAACAGATAAATTTGTTAACCGAGCAGTATTGGGAGGTGTGGGAGGTGTGGGAGGAAGGAGAGCAAAACTATAAAGAGGTTTTGACAATCGGATTTGGTATGAGCTAAAGATTACGCCCTGTGCTACCCTAGAATACTGGGATACAAACCGATTGAGATGTGGTGTGAGGCTCTGGATATTGTTAATAAAGTTTTAAGGGAGTCTCTTTATAAATGGCAGAAAATCGTCAATCAACGGTTATAATCACTGGCGCATCCTCTGGCGTTGGTTTATATGCAGCGAAAGCTTTAGCTGAACGAGGCTGGCACGTTATTATGGCTTGTCGTAACCAACCGAAAGCTCACCAAGCAGCTCAGTCTTTGGGAATGCCCCTCGATAGTTACACTGTTATGCAGATTGATCTGGGTAACTTAGACAGTGTCAGACAGTTTGTGAAAGATTTTCGAGGTACTGGCAAGTCTCTTGAAGCTTTAGTCTGTAATGCAGCCATCTATATGCCTTTACTCAAAGAACCCTTACGGAGTCCCGAAGGCTATGAGTTAAGTATGACGACGAATCATCTGGGCCATTTCCTCCTCTGTAATTTAATGTTAGAGGATCTCAAAAAGTCCCCCGCCCCCGAAAAGCGGTTAGTGATTTTAGGGACTGTCACCCATAACCCGGATGAGTTGGGAGGGAAAATACCCCCTCGCCCTGACTTGGGTAACTTAGAAGGCTTTGAAGCGGGTTTTAAAGAACCTATTTCTATGATCGATGGGAAAAAGTTTGAACCGGTGAAAGCTTATAAAGATAGTAAAGTCTGCAATGTTCTAACCATGCGAGAACTACATAGACGCTATCATGACAAAACTGGCATTGTCTTCAGTTCTCTGTATCCTGGATGTGTGGCTGATACCCCTCTATTTCGTAACCATTATCCCCTGTTTCAAAAACTCTTTCCTTGGTTTCAAAAGAATATTACAGGGGGTTATGTCTCCCAAGAATTAGCCGGGGAACGAGTAGCGGATGTCGTCACCAAACCTGAATATAGTCAGTCTGGGGCTTATTGGAGTTGGGGAAATCGTCAGAAGAAAGGCCGTCAGTCTTTTGTACAAAAGGTGTCCCCTCAGGCCCAAGATGAAGCGAAGGCCAAACGGATGTGGGACTTAAGTGAGTCTTTAGTGGGACTGGTTAAGGTTAGCTGATATCAAAGTTTGACGCTCTGAGCCGTAAACGGACGGAGATTCTTGGTTCAGCGACACACCTTTAAGCTATCTATCCTTACGGCAATACTTAAACCAAATACCCGTAGAACTCTACCAAGTATTAAGCCTAACTTAGATAGCCCCAGAGGGCTTATCTCCCCAAGCGTACTAGGATACAAAACCTAGAGTTATCCTGCGCCCCAGGATACTTTACTGAAATTGGTTTACTTTTCTGGATTTCGCAACTTGTTAAAGCCCATACGTTTTTATAGAGGTTGTTCGCTCCTCCGTTATCAGTGTCGCTTCACGTCGTAATCAGGGGTAGTAGCGACGAATCCTACCTGCACTGAGCTAACTTGTGAATTATAGCACAAATTGGACTGTGCGCCCTAAAGCGATGCAGCGCGGTCTTGGTGGTTCCCATCAAGGAGCGACTGCATCAAGA
>NZ_JASJEB010000101.1 GCF_030064895.1 Crocosphaera sp.
AATTATCGGTCTTGGGAACCAGGACTGCTGCTGAAGGAGGGGAAGTAAGACCAAAAGGTGGCCGTAAGTCTGTCTTGAGGCATACCCCTGTGAGTTCAGAAGCCCCAACTTCAGCGTAAGCAAGTTGGGGTAGTTCACTTAGTTTCGCCTTACATCCTTATTGGTCATTAAATTATGTTTTTCGTGAAAGATTCGCCTTGCCTCAACTAGAAAAATATGTTTCCCAAGGCAGTAACATATCAGTATCCATTGGAGATTATTTCAGTAATATGCTTGATCAATCAATGGATTGGAAAGATGCCGAGGAAATTAAGCAAAAATGGGGGAAAAAGTTTTGCCTGAAAGGAGTAATGAGTGTGGAAGATGCAAAAAGAGCCGTGGATATCGGTGCTGATGCCATTATGGTTTCTAATCACGGTGGTCGTCAACTAGATGGTTCTATCTCCCCTTTTGACCAGTTAGCAGATATAGTAGATGCGGTGGGAGATGAAATTGATGTCATCTGTGATGGTGGTATTAGGAGAGGAACTCATGTTCTTAAAGCTCTTTCAGTTGGAGCCAAAGCTTGTTCTGGGGGAAGATGGTATTTATACGCTTTGGCCGCTGGTGGCCAACAAGGGGTGGAAAAGGCTATTTCAAATATGAAGAATGAGATAGAGAGAGACATGAAACTAATGGGAGTTACTAAGCTTTCCCAACTCTCAAGAAAAAATATTAAATTTAGATAGGAGAAGTGGCTGAAATTGATTTCCCACCTAATCAATTACTAAATGAATTTTAGGATTAAGTCTGCGCCGCAACTCCCAAAAATAACTTGTTGATGACTGATTTATATTTTCCACGAAATAAGCACAATAAAAAACATGAAATCTTTACCCATCCCTTCTTTTTTTGAGCCTAAAAAAGTAAATCAATTTTGGCGAGTTTATTATCAAAAACGAGCAGAAGAAGCTAAAAAATGGCGAGAAAAGTATAAAATATCTTCATCACAAGAAGATAAAACGAAAATTATATTGTTATTAATTGATGTCCAAAATACTTTTTGTTTACCTGATTTTGAATTATTTGTTGCTGGAAAATCTGGGAATGGTGCAGTAGAAGATAACATACGTTTATGTCAATTTATCTATAGAAATTTAGCTAATATTACTAACATCGTAGCGACAATGGATACCCATACAGCGATGCAAATTTTTCACCCTATTTTTTGGGTAGATGAAAAGGGGAATAATCCTCAAGCAGGTATTACGATGATTTCCTATGAAGATGTTAAACAAGGACGATGGCAAGTAAATCAAAATATTGCTAACAATTTAAACATTTCCTTGCAAAAACTGGAAGAATATGTCTTACATTATGTTGAAAAATTAACAGAAAATAGTAAGTATCCTCTGACTATTTGGCCTTATCATTCTATGTTAGGAGGAATTGGTCATGCTTTAGTTTCTTCCGTTGAAGAAGCCTTATTTTTCCATAGTATTGTTCGCAGCAGTCAAACACAATTTGAAATCAAAGGGAATAACCCTTTAACAGAAAATTATTCTGTTTTAAGTCCCGAAGTATTAGAAGATAATAAAGGAGAAAATATAGCGTCGAAAAATACGAGATTTCTCAATAAATTACTATCTTATGATAAAATAATTGTAGCAGGTCAAGCTAAAAGTCATTGTGTTGCTTGGACTGTGGAAGATTTATTAACAGAAATTAAGGAAAAAGATTCTAATTTAGCTAAAAAAGTTTATCTCTTAGAAGACTGTACTTCTCCTGTTGTTATCCCTGATGTTATAGATTTTTCAGCCCAAGCAGACGCAGCTTTTCAACGTTTTGCTGATGCAGGAATGCAGCGAGTTCGTTCTGCTGATGATACCATGTTCTATTAGACCACAGACATTCCATAAAAAGGTATAATGTCTGACCAATGGGGACGTTTTCCTTGTTGCCATTGATAATAAGCTAATTCTAAGATAGAACTCGCTGTCATGCCTAATTTTGAAGGAGTAATTAAAGGTTGACAAGACAGGTTTAAATCTTGCAAAGTTTTCTCCCAATCTTCCGGTTTCATTACTGTATCATTTAAAATAATATCTAAACCATTTTCTTGTTTATTTTTACAATAAATAGCCCCATAAAACTGTCCTCTGGAAGCTTTCATCTGTACAAAAATAGGCTGATTAATTTCATATTTTCCCTGGTTAAACCAAGCAAAAGCGGCTAAACTAGAAATACCAAACAAAGGAATGTTTAATTGTTGGGCTAAAGTACGGGCAGCTACCATACCAATACGATTACTTGTAAAACTTCCAGGTCCTTTTGCCACTGCAATAAACTGAAAATCTTGCCAATTTTTTGGTTTAATAAATTCTTGTAAATATTGGTGTAAATAATTAGATAATTGTCTGTCTAAATACCAAGTTTCAGTATGATTTTCTGTTGAAAAATTACTTAAACTGAGTCCTAATTCTGAACTTGTGGTGTGTAATCCTAAACCATAAATCGAAGCGTTAAAAGAGGTCATAGATAAACAATGAACGAGATAATTATAAGATTATGAACTATTTTAGTTTAACAAAATAATGCTGATTTTTATAGCAATAAGTTATTAATTATGAAAATAAACTCATAGATTATTCTTTTATATAAGAGGGAAACAGGCAACAGAAATAAATAAAATTTCCTACCATTAATACTTAGGTATATAGGTATATAATTTCCAAAATAAGACTCAATAACTCTGTTAATAAATAATTTATAAGCAAATAACAATCAAATCTGGGAAAAATATAAACAAAATCTAACTTCGCTCCCCAGATTGATTACAATTGCCTGTAGAGCGTAACGCGACTTTTTCAGGAGCCAACCGTGACCCATACTACCCTACCAAAAAACCCTACTCAATCCTTCGATCCGCAACAGTTTGATACCTATGTGATGCACACTTATGGACGGTTTCCCATCGCCATCGAAAAGGGGGAAGGGTGTCGTCTCTGGGATACCAACGGCAAGGAATATCTTGACTTTGTGGCCGGTATTGCCACTTGTACCCTTGGCCATGGCCACCCTGCTTTAGTCAAAAGCGTCAGCGAACAAATTCAATCCCTCCATCACGTCTCCAATTTATACTATATTCCCCAACAAGGAGAACTAGCACAGTGGATGATCGAGCATTCTTGTGCTGATAAAGTATTTTTCTGTAATTCTGGGGCAGAAGCTAACGAAGCAGCTATTAAACTCATTCGTAAATACGCCCACACCGTTCTCGACTTTTTAGAACAACCCGTTATTTTAACCGCTAAAGCCAGTTTTCATGGACGTACCTTAGCCACTATTACCGCCACTGGACAACCTAAATATCAACAAGACTTTGAACCCTTGATGCCCGGGTTTGCCTATATTCCCTACAATGATATCAAAGCCGTTGAACACGCGATCGCAGATATGGATGAAGGCAACCGTCGGGTTGCTGCCATTATGTTAGAACCCCTACAGGGAGAAGGAGGGGTAAGACCCGGGGAAATGGACTATTTTCTCCGTTTAAGAAAGATTTGTGACGAAAATAATATACTTTTGGTCTTTGATGAGGTACAAGTTGGTGTTGGCCGCAGTGGGAAACTCTGGGGTTACGAAAACTTAGGAGTTGAACCAGATGTCTTAACTAGCGCGAAAGGGTTAGCAGGAGGCGTTCCCATTGGGGCAATGATGTGCAAAGAGTTTTGTAACGTTTTGACCCCTGGAACCCACGCTAGTACCTTCGGAGGGAACCCTTTAGCCTCTGCCGCAGCTTTGACAGTGCTCAAAACCATCGAACAAGATAATATCTTGCAAAATGTTCAGGCGAGAGGGGAACAGTTACGCACTCGTTTACGGGCGATGGCACAAAAAGATCCCACCCTATTTACAGATGTGCGCGGTTGGGGGTTAATTAATGGTATGGAAATTAACGAGGAAATGTCCATTACCTCCATTGAACTTGTTAAAGCAGCTATGGATGAAGGGTTATTATTAGCCCCGGCCGGACCCAAAGTATTGCGGTTTGTTCCTCCTTTAATTGTCACAGAAGAAGAAATTGATCAAGCTGCTGAAAAGTTAGAAACAGCTATTAGTCGGGTTTGCGCGGCTGCTGTTAATTAAAATAGAAACAAGAGGGCGTTAAAATTAACGAACTCTTGTTATTTTAATTAGTGATCGTAGAAATGAGTAGCACAAAAACAGCAAGCAGGATGCTTACACCCCATCCACAAATGATGTTAGTTTTGTTATCTTAATAAGTGATGAATTGAGGAAATTATTGTTATGAGTAACGAAATTGCAAAAAGAAAATTATTATCCGCTCTTTGTCACGGATCGATCTTTTTTAGTGCCACTTTTGTCTGTATTGGAGTTCCCATTGTCATTCTTTTTATCTCTGATGATGAAATTGTCCAAAATAATGCGAAAGAGGCTTTAAATTTTCATCTTAATGCTTGGTTATATGGTATTATTTTCGGAATTTTAACCCTAATTTTAATTGGTTGGTTATTGTTAAGTATTTTAGGAATTGTTGTGATAGTAATGCCAATTATTGCTATTGTTAAAGTGTTAACTGATCCTAATAAAGTGTTTCGCTATCCTTTTATTTTGAGAGTTTTATAATTTCCCTCGTTATTAAAATTGCTTTGAGGTTAACATCAAAATATAGCGGTTTTCATTGTTAGGGAACGGGGATTAACGAAGTCAGAAGTCAGAACTCAGAAGTCAGAAGTACGTTCCGGTGCTATGGCACAGATGTTGTTTTTGAAACAAAGATTTATGCTCAGTTTCAAAAACTATGCGCCTTAAAAGGAGGGGTTTTAGACCCAAATATTTTCTGTAAAATTAAAGTATACCTCATGAATTTAAGAAAAACTATCCCTGATTTTTAATTTGTTAAAAGGATGAATGATTATAATCTAAAGTCATTCTTAGGGGTTAACAAAAGTTGACCCCTACAATATAAATTTATGTAGTCTAAGTTGATGAAAATGAAATTAAAACTAAAACTTAGAAGTATCATTTTATATAGATAAACTTTGAAAAATAAAGCCAATTTTTGACGCTTTCATCTGTTAGCTAAATACTGAAAAATACTTGATAAATACTTACTAAAAACTTAGAATTAAGAATGAATAATTAATAGTAACTGAAACCAAAAGACGAAGTTAACAATAGGTTAAGTAACCAAGTAAATACCAAAATATTAAAAAAATACTAAATTCACATTGATTTTATCATTATAAAGTATTATATTAAGCCATAAGTCCTAATCGTGACTTTATCAACAGGAAAAATATTAATAATTTAACCTGTTAAACCTCAAAAATAAGAAATCATTGGAGTTATAATTAATGGTTGCAACACCCGAGAAACCGCAAGTACAAGAAACTCCCCTCTCCCCCGAAGAATTGAGAAAAATTCATGCTTACTGGCGTGCTTGTAACTATTTAGCCGTTGGCATGATCTATCTAAAAGATAATCCTTTACTAAAAGAAACCCTCACAGAAGACCATGTTAAAAACCGTTTATTAGGTCACTGGGGATCAAGTCCTGGCTTAAGTTTTATCTACATTCATCTTAATCGCCTCATCAAAAAATACGATTTAGATGTTGTTTATATGGCAGGGCCAGGTCATGGTGCGCCCGGTATTTTAGGACCCGTTTATTTAGAAGGAACTTACTCCGAAGTTTACCCCGAAAAAAGCGAAGACGAAGAAGGAATGAAAGCCTTTTTCAAACAGTTTTCCTTCCCCGGTGGTATCGGTAGTCACTGCACCCCAGAAACCCCCGGTTCCATCCACGAAGGAGGAGAATTAGGATATAGTTTATCCCATGCCTACGGATCTGTGTTAGATAATCCCGACCTGATCACTGTTGCTGTAGTAGGAGACGGAGAAGCAGAAACAGGACCCTTAGCTACTGCATGGCATTCTAACAAATTTATTAACCCCATCAGAGACGGTGCAGTATTACCCGTTTTACACCTCAACGGTTATAAAATCGCTAACCCCACCATTTTAGCCCGTATCTCTCACGAAGAATTAGAATATCTCTTCAAAGGATACGGTTATAAACCCTATTTCGTAGAAGGTTCCGATCCCGATCTCATGCATCAAGCCATGGCTGCAACCATGGAAACTGCGATCGCAGAGATTAAAGAGATCCAAAAAGAGGCCCGTGATACAGGAGTGGCCAAACGTCCCATGTGGCCCATGATTGTTCTACGTTCCCCCAAAGGGTGGACCGGTCCCAAACAAGTTGATGGGAAAAAGACCGAAGACTTCTGGAGATCGCACCAAGTCCCCTTATCCGGAATGCACGGGAACCCTGCACACATTAAAGTCTTAGAAGACTGGTTAAAAAGCTATAAACCAGAAGAACTGTTTGACGACAACGGAACATTATTACCCGAGTTAAAAGAGTTAGCACCCACAGGAAACCGTCGTATTAGTGCCACCCTTTACGCTAACGGTGGTTTATTGCGCAAAGACCTGAAAATGCCTGATTTTCGGGAGTATGGCGTAGAAGTGGACAAACCTGGTGCAGTAGAAGCCGAAAATACCCGTCCTTTAGGAGTATTTTTACGGGATGTCATGGCCAATAACATGAACAGTTTCCGTGTCTTTGGACCAGATGAAACCGCCTCTAATCGTCTCAACGCTATCTATGAAGTCAGCAAAAAAGTCTGGATGGCTGATATTATCGATGCAGACGCAGACGGAACAGAGATCACCACCGATGGTCGGGTGATGGAAATGTTAAGTGAACACACCCTACAAGGATGGTTAGAAGGGTATTTATTAACAGGTCGTCACGGCTTTTTCCACACCTATGAAGCCTTTGCCCACGTAGTTGATTCTATGTTTAATCAACACGCAAAATGGTTAGATATTTGTAAAAATGAAGTACCTTGGCGCGCGCCTATTTCTTCTTTAAATATCCTCCTTTCTTCCACAGTTTGGAGACAAGATCATAACGGTTTCTCCCACCAAGATCCCGGATATGTTGACCTTGTTACTAATAAGAGTGCCGGTGTAGTTCGGGTTTATTTTCCACCAGATGTTAACACCTTATTATCCGTTGGGAACCACTGTTTAAATAGTAAAGATTACGTCAATGTTATTGTTGCTGATAAACAAAAACATCTGCAATATTTAACCATGGACGAAGCCATCAAACACTGTACCAAAGGTATTGGTATTTGGGAATGGGCTAGTAACGACGACTGTGGAAAATCTCCCGATGAACCCGATGTAATTATGGCTTGTTGTGGTGATGTTGCCACTAAAGAAGCGTTAGCAGCAACCGCCATTTTAAGGGAAGAATTCCCTGATTTAAAAGTCCGTTTCATCAACGTAGTGGACTTATTTAAACTGCAACCAGCAGAAGAACATCCTCATGGACTTTCTTCTCGTGAATTTGACACTTTGTTTACAGTTGATAAGCCAATCATCTTCAATTTTCATGGTTATCCTTGGTTAATTCATAAATTAACCTATCGTCATACCAATCACCATAATCTTCATGTTCGTGGCTACAAAGAAAAAGGTAACATTAACACACCTTTAGAATTAGCAATGAATAACCAAATTGACCGCTTTAACTTAGTTTTAGATGTCATTGATCGAGTTCCTAAGTTAGGTTCAGCCGCAGCTTATGTTCAACAACGGATGAAAAATGCCATCATTGAACATCGCGCCTATGCTTACGAAAACGGCATCGATAAACCAGAAATTACTGACTGGAAATGGCCTTTTTAAAAGTCATTTAAACTAATACAGTCTAGTAAACTGTATTAACATTCTGGTGAGTAAAAATGTAGGGGCTTAATAGTATTAAGCCCCTACTTAAGTCTCTTATTAAAGATATTTAATTCTAAATTTTGATTGACAACTATGGCAAACCAAAAAGTCGGTGAGCAACATCCCATTTCAGGAAAATATGCACCCTTAGAAGAAGCAACTTGGCAAAATGCAGCTTATCCCTTGGGCGCACATTATCAAAAAGACGACGTTACCTTTGCTGTTTATTCCAAACGTGCGACTCGTATACTCTTAGAAATTTATCTTTCCCCCACAGAAGAAGACGCAAAATACGATTATTGGTTAAAAAAGAACCCCCAAGACGATATTTGGCGCGCTAAAGTCGCTAAACTGCCCCCAGGTAGCTTCTACGCATTTCGTTGCTGGGGACCCAACTGGGAATATAAAGAAGGATGGCAACGAGGTAACTCTAATCTAGGTTTTAAGCAAGATGTAGACGATCAAGGCAACCGCTTTAACCCCAATAAAGTCTTATATGATCCCTACGCCAGAGAAATGTCCCATGATAAAACTGACCCGGCCATGTTAGAAGCCGGTGAAGATGGAGGGATGTACTGTACCGGAAGCCTAGATTATCATGGTTGTATCAGTCGAGAATACGATACCGGAAAATGGGTTCCTAAAGGTATTGTCATCGCCCCAGACAACGTTTCTACAGGCGATCGACCCCATATAGCGGCACAAGATGCAGCCATTTATGAGGCCCATGTGCGAGGGTTAACTCAACATCAATCATCCTCGCGACTACAAGACATTTTACAGGGAATAGAAGGGTTTGAAGCAGTAGAAAATATTCCCGAAGAATACCGAGGAACATACCTTGGTGCTGGTTATATGGCTAAATACCTGAAAGCGTTAGGCTTAACCACCATAGAACTTTTACCCGTTCACGAGATCGATAACGATTGTAACCCAGATGACCAACCAGGGGGTAATTATTGGGGTTATATGACTTATGGGTTTTTTGCCCCCGATCGCCGTTATGCTTATGATAAATCTCCTGGTGGACCCACTCGTGAGTTTAAACAAATGGTCAAAGCGTTTCACGATGAAGGGTTAGAGGTGTATCTGGATGTAGTTTATAACCATAGCGGAGAAGGAGGAAACGCCGAAGATAAAAACGTCGCCGCGTTTATCTGTTTTGGCGGTTTTGACACTAGAGAATACTACGTTTTGACCGATGATAACCGCTTAGTCGATGGGGCTACAGGATGCGGTAATCAATTCAATTATTCCCACATTGTCACACAAAATTTAGTCATTGACTCTTTGACCTATTGGTTAGAAGAAATGGGAGTGGATGGCTTCAGGTTCGATCTCGCCCCCGTTTTAGGCAGAACCCCTAGTGCTTTTGCGAGAATGAACTGGGACGAACAAAGACAATTTTTCCCTCAACATCCCCTCCTGCAAAACATCAAACGATTGGGAGAGGAACACGACGCAGAAATTATCGCCGAAGCCTGGGATATTTGGGGCTATGAGGTTGGTAATTTTCCCTTTGGGTGGGGGGAATGGAATGGACGTTATCGGGACGCTGTACGCCGTTTTTCCAAGGGAGACGGCAATACTATGACTTTTCTCAGTCAAGTTAACGGAGATTACGAAAGTTTCAACGATCAAGGGGGGCCGCAACGATCTATCAATTTTTTAGTGGCCCACGATGGCTTTACATTGATGGATTTAGTCAGTTATAACCAGAAAAATAATGGTAATCCTTGGCCTTTTGGTCCTTCCGATGGGGGCAACGATAACAATGATTCCTGGGACTCCGATGGTGATGTTTCCCTGAGACGGCAACGGTTGCGCAACTTTTGGACAATTTTGTTCTTATCTCGGGGTGTACCCATGGTTGTTTGGGGGGATGAGTTGGCCAGAACCCAAAACGGTAATAATAACCCTTATAACGTCGATAGTGTGGCGACATGGAACAATTATCAAATGATCGCCACAAACAGCCCTACTGCGGTTCCTACGGAAAATGGAGGGGTTTATCACGATAATTTTGGCACAGGGACTAATAGTGATGGTTGCAACCCTTTGTTTAAGTTTGCTGCTTATGTTGCCCACTTACGGAAAAATCATGTAGCCTTGCGACAACATCAATACGCTGATTTTGATATGGACTCGGGGAATGATGTTACTTATCAGTTTAAGAAGGTTGACGGTTATAGTGATTTAGAAGAAGGCGATCGTTGTATTTGGTTACGCATCGATGGTAGCGAGGTTAATGACCATGATTTCTTGCTACTAATTAATATGTATTCTCAACCGGTTTCTTTTTCTATTCCAGAGGAAAATCAACAATGGCGACTTATTATTGATACAGCAGCTTGGGCGGAAACTAACTGTAATTATTGGTCAGTGGAAGAAGCTAATGTTATCTCTAATAATTATCAAGTTAATCCTTTTTCTATTGTGGTCTTAGAACTGAACTGAAAAGCGGAAATTTCCACAGTAGTAAAAAATTGTATGAGGGTTTAACAGTGTTAAACCCCTACAAAATTACACCGTAGGGGCATAATACCATTATGCCCACATTAATATAATATAAAGACTTCAGAAAGACTGCTCTAACTATCTTAAATTTTAATTAAATTTCAAACTGATTTACACTACACTCTTCAATATTTTAAAAAATTAGTTATACTTTTATTTAATTATTATAAGGAGATTAGTTCAATGAAAATATTTATTGCTCTTTTTACAGGAGCATCAACACTAATTATTTCTAATTCAGCTATTCTTGCTAAAGAATCAAATCAATGGATTAATAATGAAAAGTCAACACCATCCTATGAAAACTATTCTTTTGTAGTATAGCAATAGACAGGTTAGTTAGGACACATAAATTGTATTTTAAGGCAACAGGCAACAGGCAACAGGCAACAGAAAAATGTCCTAATAGCCTTGGCGACTGCTATAACTAACCCTAAAAGGTCAATACCTTTATACAAAGCTCAAACAATATATGAAGGACAAGAACAGATTTTAATCCGGGAACTTGAACAAAACCAAAGACAATTCGGAGAAGAACATATAAACGTGGCAATTAGTCTCAACAACTTAGCAGAATTATACAGAAATCAAGGAAGATATTCAGAAGCAAAACCTCTTTATTTACAGTCACTAAAACTAATAACAAAACTACTAGGAGAAGAGAATCAATATATGGCAATTATCCTCAATAACTTAGCAGGATTATATATGGATCAAGGAAGATACTCAGAAGCAGAACCTCTTTATTTACAATCACTAGAACTTGAAAAAAAACTACTAGGAGAAGAGCATACAGACGTGGCGACTAGTCTCAATAATTTAGCAGAATTATATAGAAATCAAGGAAGATACTCAGAAGCAGAACCTCTTTATTTACAATCACTAGAACTAAGAAAAAAATTATTAGGAGAAAATCATCCAGACGTGGCAGCTAGTCTGAATAACTTGGCATTATTATATATGAATCAAGGAAAATACTCAGAAGCAGAACCTCTTTATTTACAGTCGCTAGAACTAACAAAAAAACTACTAGGAGAAAATCATCCAGACGTAGCAACTGGTCTCAATAATTTAGCTGGATTATACGATAAGCAAGGAAGATACTCAGAAGCAGAATCTCTTTATTTACAGTCGCTAGAACTAATAAAAAAACTACTAGGAGAAAATCATCCATATATGGCTCTTCTCTTCAATAACTTAGCAGGATTATATATGGATCAAGGAAGATACTCAGAAGCAGAACCTTTTTTAAAACAGTCACTAGAACTAACCAAGAAATTACTAGGAGAAAATCATCCTCAGACAATGATATTAAAGCAAAACTATGAATTGCTGCAACAGAAAATGGAATCAAATTAACGGTTTATAATTAAAGGAACGTGGAAGTAGATATTTCTCACGTTCCTTTAAGTGGTATTGAAAAAAGGTTAGAGAAATAATATTCACATTTTAAGATGTTTTTAAATAATGATGTTTTAATTATTAGAAAATAAAACGATATCACCGCTTTCAACTGTTAGGATGCACAACGAGAATTAATTTATTTTGTAGGAATTTCTGAGAGGCGATTGCTCGTAATCAAAATCTTTAGTATTATTTTGTATAATTGATATAAAATAAAAGTAGCTAACCTTAAATTATAGAGGAGAAATAAACATGAAAAAACAACTTAATCAACCATCAGGGATTTTTGAACCATACATGAAACATTATGGCCGAACCCCAGAAGAACAACTCGAAAAAAATAAACCATTGATGGAATGGTTAGAAAAACAAATCAAAGCAGCCGAAAATTTAACAGAAGAAGAAATTAAAGCCAATAGTGAATACTTAGAAAATCTTAAACAAACCATTGATAGTTTTCGACCAGAAGGACATAAACTTTATAGCGAAGAATGATTATTTTTATCGATACAGGTGTTTTAGGTTTACTCTCTTCTCCTAATGAAAGAAAAGAAGTAGTTGATTGTAAAAATTGGTTGTATTCTTTTTTATCAAAGGGAGTTAATATTGTCAGTTCGGATATTTGTGATTATGAAGTTAGAAGAGGGATATTAATAGGAGTTAAGTCAAGAACAAAAGAAGAAGGACTGAAAAACCTAGATGATTTACACAACCTAATTAATTTTCTTCCTGTGAGTACAATTATCCTTAGAAACTCCGCAACATTATGGGCAGAAACTCGTCGTTTAGGACTTCCTACGGCTGAACTTAATAACATTGATGCTGATGTTATTATTGGAGCAACTTGTCAATTGATTCAAGAAGAATATCCAGGTCAAAGATTAATAGTAGCTACCACCAATGTTAAACATTTAAGTCGTTTTATTGAAGCTAAACAATGGACTCAAATTAATTAATCTTCTCTATCCATAGCGTTTATCAGACTCAATATCTACACCTAATATCGCACCCCTGAACTCCCAACTGCCAACTCACGTCTAGAAACCTTGTTAACTTGAAGAATGACCAGTTACACTAAAAGGAGTGTTAACATTTCTTTATAAACTGCGATCGCAATGCAAATAGCTGATCTTTCTTCCAACACCTCTCCCAACGGACAATACTGGCAATGGCAAGGTCATAATATCTACTATGTCCAAGCTGGAAAACAACAATCTAACCATCCTCCTCTCTTATTAATACACGGGTTTGGTGCATCTACAGATCATTGGCAGAAAAATATTGCTCAATTACAAGAACATTTTGAAGTCTGGGCGGTTGACTTATTAGGTTTTGGTCGTTCTGGAAAACCGGAATTACAATATAGTGGTGATCTTTGGCGAGATCAATTAAAAGATTTTATTACAGAAATTATCGGGCAACCTGTTATTTTAGCAGGTAATTCTTTAGGTGGTTATGCCTCTCTTTGTGTTGCTTCTCAATGTCCAGAAACCTCTAAAGGACTAATTTTACTCAATAGTGCCGGTCCCTTTAGTGATACTCAAAAAGCCAGCAAACCAAACATAATCCAAAAAGCAATCCGTTCTATCTTATTACAACCTTGGGCGACTAATTTACTATTCCAATATATGCGCCGTCCTAAAAATATTCGTAAGACACTGAAAAAAGTTTATTACAATCAAGAAGCGGTTACAGACAAATTAGTTAATGACATTCATCGTCCTTCTTGTGACGTTGGGGCAGCACAAGTATTTGCCTCAGTTTTCAAGACACCACAAGGAGAAACAGTGGACAAATTATTACAAGAATTATCCCATCCCTTATTAATGTTATGGGGAGAAAAAGATCCTTGGATGAATACACAAGAAAGAGGAGAAAAATACCGTCAATATTATCCTAATTTAACAGAACACTACCTAGAAGCAGGTCATTGTCCCCACGATGAAATACCCGATGAAGTTAACCGTTTAATTAAAGATTGGATAATAAATCGTTAATGAAAGTAAAGTTACTTTTTGGGTTAAAAGTGTTAGGGACGTTTGAGATAACGTCTCTATCAAAACTGTATAAAAGATTATAATAATACTCATAATTTTAGGGTAAATTCGGAAATAATAGGTTGGGTCTGTGTTAACATAAACATAAGCTATTCAGTGCTTGATAATTAATCCTATGGTTTCCCAACTAGAAAGCGTTAACACATCAGAAATAATTTATCCTGAAAGAGACGGTAATCCTATGGCGGATAATACAGTTCAATTTCGTTGGATTACAACAATTAAGGCTAATTTAGATTGGTTGTTTACTAAAGATGAACAGGTATTTGTAGCAGGAGATTTATTATGGTATCCCCTAGAAGGTAATAATAAAAAACGACAAGCACCTGATGTTATGGTAGTTTTTCGTCGTCCCAAAGGTGACAGAGGTTCCTATCAACAATGGAAAGAAGATAATATTGCCCCTCAAGTCGTATTTGAAATCCTTTCCCCAGGGAATACTCAAAAAGAAATGAATAGAAAACTGCTATTTTATGAACGTCATGGAGTAGAAGAATATTATATATATGACCCCGATAAAAATGATTTTAGTGGTTTATTAAGAAACGGAAAAGAGTTAGAAATTATCGAGGAAATTGATAATTGGATAAGTCCTCGTTTAGGGATTAGGTTTCAATTAGCAGAACCCGAATTGATGATTTATCATCCTGACGGACAGCTTTTTTCAAGTTATACTGAGGAGAAAGAAAAAGCCGAACAAGAACGTCAAAGAGCCGAACAGGAACATCAACGGGCTGAAAAATTAGCAACAAAATTAAGGGAATTAGGGATTAATCCAGAAGATATTTAACTGCTTGCTTGAAATACTTGATTAGCCGTTAATACTAATTCAGGAAAAACCCTAGAAATGAGACAATTTTCTCCTTTAAATAAACTAGGGTAATATTCTCCATCAATTAACTGATAAATTGAGATTGTTGGTTCTTTTGGTGTTCCGATATATCTAGCTGCTCCTTTAGCTAGATAATCAATAATCCAATATTCTTCTATACCCAAAGCTTCGTAATCATCAAATTTCTTCAAATAATCATCACGCCAATTAGAGCTAACAATTTCTATTACTAATTTAGCAGAAGTTCCCAGAGAAATAGATGATGCTTTTTCCCAGTAAGGATCATTAACTAAATTTTCTCTATCCAAAATAATCAGATCAGGAATATAACCAGTATTCGCTCTTTTAGCTTTAATAGCAGCAGTATTAGGGATAAAATAAGGCAACTGTAACCTTCTAATTTCTAAGCCCAACTCAAGAGCAATAAATCCGCCAATTTCTTCATGTTTTCCTATAGGACGCATCATTTCAACTAATTTTCCCTCAATTAATTGATATTGTTTACCATCTTCTGGATAGTCATTAATATAGTCATCAAAACTGAGAAGTTTAGGAATAGTTTGGGTGGTAGTCATAGAAAATAAATTAAACAAACATTATCTATATTATATAATTAGGGGTCATTTCATTTATCATTTATCATTTATCATTTATCATTTAACATTTATCATTCGTTTGGAAGTAGGCTTGAAACCAAAATGTTCAATGTTCAATGTTCAATGTTCAATGTTCAATGTTTTACAGCGTCATTCTGGGTTTTGTAAGCTCATTTGCAGCAATTCTGTATCCGTAATATTTTCAGTTAGTTGTACCATAGTCGTCATCATTGAAGCTAAATTCACAATGTCATAGGAGCATAATAGTATTATGCCCAAAAAATCAATAGTTGAGAATATTTTGATGTACCATAAAGATAAATAAGGGCTAAAAACTTAACTTCTCACTTATACTATGAGCTATGAGTTACTGTCTTAATAACGGTTGTCAGCATCGGGAAAATTCATCTCAAGATCAATTTTGTCAGTCTTGCGGTTCAAAGTTGCTTTTAAGGGAACGTTATCGCGCGATTAAAATGATTGGACAAGGTGGTTTTGGGAAGACTTTTTTAGCAGTAGATAATGATAAACCGTCTAAACCTCCCTGTGTGATTAAGCAATTTTTTCCTTCTTCTCAGGGTACAAATAGTGTGGAGAAAGCAACGGAATTATTTAATGAAGAAGCGTCGAGATTAGAGGAATTAGGACAACATTCTCAAATTCCTGCGTTGTTAGCACATTTTGAACAAGAAGATAATTTATATTTAGTTCAAGAATATATTAATGGAGATAATTTAGCACAAGAATTAAAAACAGAGGGAGTATTTACTGAAGCTAAAATTAGGGATTTATTGCTAGGTTTATTACCTGTGGTGCAATTTGTTCATGAAAATAATCTTATTCATCGAGATATTAAACCAGAAAATATTATTATTCAACAGGGAAATGAAGAAGATAAATTCTTTTTAGTTGATTTTGGTGCAGCGCGACATGCAACAGGAACAGCTATCTTAAAAACGGGAACAATTATCGGTGATCCTCGTTATATTGCGCCTGAACAATTGTTAGGAAGAACGAATTTTACTAGCGATTTATATTGTTTAGGACTTAGTTGTATCCATTTATTAACAGGGGTTGATACTTTTACTTTATTTAGTAGCTATGAAGATGCTTGGGTATGGAGAGATTATTTAACAACTTCTGTGAGTGATGAATTAGGACAGATTTTAGATAAAATGGTGCAGAAGGCAATTAAGAAAAGGTTTAAGACTGCTCTTGAGATTTTAAAGCTTTTGAATCCATCAAAAACACCTCCTAATATTTCTTATCCTCCTGTTATAAATACTCCAGAAATATCCCCGATTAATCCTTCTAATCCCGTTATAAATACTCCAGAAATATCCCCTAATATTACTTCTACTCCTGTACCCAAAGATAAAATTATATCTACTCCAGTAACTACTTCTATACAGTCTCAACCGGTAGATTCTCAGCCAATTTTATCCCCAGAAAAAACCAAACCATCAACAAAAATTGTTTTAGATAATCAGAAAATAATTCCTCCCGTAGTCCCTATTTCAATAGGTAATAAATGGGGATACAAAGATCAAACTGGAGAAACTGTTACGATACAGCTTTTGGATAAGGTAAAAGAATTCTCTGAGGATATAGAAGGATTGGCAAAAGTTTGTATTGATAATAAGTGGGGATATATTAATGAAAATCTAGAGGTAGTTTTTGAACCTCAATTTGATTGGATTAGAAGTTTTTCTGAGGGGTTAGCTGAGGTAAGAGTAAAGAATAAATGGGGCTATATTGATAAAAGTGGTCAGATAATTGCTCCTATTAAATTTGATGTAATTAGTCCTTTTTCTGACGGTTTAGCTAAAGTAAGAGTGGACAAGAAATGGGGCTATATCGATAAAAGTGGTCAGATAATTATTCCTATCGACTTTGATGAAATTAGTCCTTTTTCAGAGGGGTTAGCAGGCGTAAGAGTAGGTAATAAATGGAGCTATATTGATAAAAGTGGTCAGATAATTGTTCCTATTGAATTTGATAAAATTAGTCCTTTCTCAGAGGGATTAGCTGGCGTAAGAGTAGGTAATAAATGTGGCTATATTGATAAAAATGGTAAAATAATTATTCCTATTCAATTCAATTCAATTATTCCTTTTTCAGAGGGATTAGCTGGCGTAAGAGTAGGTAATAAATGTGGCTATATTGATAAAAATGGTAAAATAATTGTTCCTATTAAATTTGATCAAATTAGTCCTTTTTCAGAGGGATTAGCTGGCGTAAGAGTAGGTAATAAATGGGGCTATATTGATAAAAATGGTAAAATAATTGTTCCTATTAAATTCGATGCAATTAGTCGTTTTTCTGAGGGATTAGCTGGCGTAAGAGTAGGTAATAAATGGGGCTATATTGATAAAAATGGTCAGATAATTGTTCCTATTGAATTTTATGAGATTAGTCGTTTTTCTGAGGGATTGGCTAAAGTAAGAGTAGATAATAAATACGGCTATTTTGATCAAACTGTTGAAATAGTTATCAAACCTAAATTTATAGAAGCTGATGACTTTGAAAATGGACGTGCATTAGTGACAAAAAAAGGACTATTTAGCACAAAAAAAGGTTATATCAATAAGCAAGGAAAATTTATTGATTAGTTTCCATCTGATTGATTTTTAATTTAACGTGGAAACTGTTTCTAGTGACATCATGGATGAAGTGTTAGGGAAACTAGAAACATTGTTAACTTAAAACTAAAAATGATGCTAATATTTCTTTTAAATTAAAGATGGGAAGATCATTAAAATGAGTGAGCAGTGAGCAGTTATCACGTCATTAGTTTTTGAAACTCTAAAAAAACTGTAAAAATACGGATTAAGTGAGCAATAAGGGGATACAACCAAAGAATAAGTCATTAAGTATACCAAAACAAACCAGATGAAAATTGCTCACAATATTACTGAATTAATTGGTCACACTCCCCTTGTCCAATTAAATCGTATTCCCCAAGCAGAAGGCTGTAAAGCGCAGATTGTCGTCAAATTAGAAGGAATGAACCCGGCCGCATCCGTCAAAGATAGAATTGGCGTAAATATGATTAATGCAGCCGAAAAAGAAGGATTAATTATTCCAGGTAAAACCCTCTTAGTTGAACCCACTTCCGGTAATACAGGTATTGCCCTAGCAATGGCAGCAGCAGCCAAAGGATACAAGTTAATTTTAACCATGCCCGAAACCATGAGTCAGGAACGTCGGGCCATGTTAAAAGCTTACGGCGCACAATTAGAATTAACCCCAGGTAGCGAAGGGATGAGTGGTTGTATTCGTCGGGCCCAGGAGTTAGTAGAAACCCTGCCCAACGCCTATATGTTGCAACAATTCAACAATCCAGCTAACCCCGAAATTCACCGTTTAACCACTGCCGAAGAAATTTGGGAAGATACCGATGGACGGGTAGATTTTTTGATCGCTGGTGTTGGAACCGGGGGAACCCTTACCGGTGTAGCTGAAGTAATTAAGCAGAAAAAAGCCAGTTTTCAGGCCATCGCAGTTGAACCCACTACCAGCCCCGTTTTATCAGGAGGAAGCCCCGGAGGACACAAAATACAAGGCATTGGTGCCGGTTTTGTACCTGGGGTGTTGAAAGTAGAATTGATCGATGAAGTTGTCACAGTCACCGATGACGAGGCCATGAGTTATGGCCGACGGTTAGCCAAGGAAGAAGGGCTATTATCCGGTATTTCTACAGGGGCAGCTTTATGCGCTGCCATCAAAGTTGGTCAAAGACCCGAAAATATCGGTAAACTGATCGTAATGATTCAACCCAGTTTTGGAGAACGTTACTTAAGTACACCTCTTTTCCAAGATGTAGAACCGCCTCAACTGGCCATGGTTCATTAAGAAAGGGTTGGTTGCTGTCCTCATTCCTTAGACTGTCATGAAATCTACGAATCATTATCATATCCTCCAAATTAGCCAGACTGCCAGTCAAACGGAAATTAAACAGGCGTATCGCCGTTTGGCTAAACGGTTTCACCCTGATAGTCGACGGGAAACGGCTAATCATGAACAAATTATCCGCATTAATGCTGCTTATGAGGTTTTAGGCGACCCTCAAAGACGACAAACCTACGATCAGCAGTTGATTCCTAATTATCCTTCTTTTCGACGACAAGAGAGGACAGCCCAAGCCCAGTCTTATTATCATAATTGTCGCGCTGCTGAACAAGTTTCTGTTGGTTTAATTGATCAATGGTTGAAAACTGTTTATCGTCCCATTGATCGCTTAATTTCGGGGATTTTATCCCGTTTAAATAAGCAAATTGATGATTTAGCTGCCGACCCTTTTGATGATGAATTAATGGCTGTTTTTCAAGATTATGTTCGTTGTTCTCGTCATGATTTACAACAAGCAAAAAGTATATTTTCAGGGCAACCTAACCCTCCGAAACTAGCTAAAATAGCAGCTATTCTTTACTATTGTTTAAATCATATTGCGGATGGAATTGAAGAGTTAGAATGGTTTTCTTGTAATTATGATGACTCTCATTTACATACTGGTCAAGAATTATTTAGAATTTCCTATCGATTATTAAACGAAGTTCATCATAATGTTGCTTCAATTTCTAACTGTTAAAATAAATATAAAATAAACATAATGACTAACACATCCAACCTATCAGAAAATATCGCTAAATTTTATGACACTTCCAGTAATTTATGGGAAAAAATTTGGGGTGAACATATGCACCACGGTTACTATGGAAGAGGAGGCAACTATAAAGTTGATCGTCGTCAAGCACAAATTGATTTAATCGAAGAACTATTAATTTGGGCTAATATTAAAGAGGTTTCTAACTTAGTTGATGTAGGGTGTGGTATTGGAGGAAGTACCCTCTATTTAGCTGAAAAATTTAACACCAAAGCAACAGGAATTACCCTATCTTCTGTACAGGCAAATAGAGCCACGGAAAGAGCTAGTGAGGTCAAATTAGAAGAAACAGCACAGTTTCAGGTGGCTGATGCCCTAAATATGCCCTTTCCAGACGATAATTTTGACCTGGTATGGTCTTTAGAAAGTGGGGAACATATGCCGGATAAAACGAAATTTTTTCAAGAATGTTATCGGGTATTAAAACCAGGTGGAACTTTTATTTGTGCAACTTGGTGTCATCGTCCTACTAATTCTTGGGCAGGGGAATTAACGGAAGATGAAAAACAACATTTAGAAGAAATTTATCGGGTTTATTATTTGCCTTATGTTATCTCTTTACCGGAATACGAAACTATTGCTAAAAACTGCGGTTTCAGTAATCTTAAAGTAGATGATTGGTCGATGGAAGTGGCACCTTTTTGGGATATTGTCATAGACTCGGCTTTAAATTTAGAAGCGATCTCAGGGTTATTAAACAGTGGTTGGCAAACCGTAGAAGGGGCATTATCATTAGGGTTGATGAGTCGAGGTTATGAACGGGGTTTAATTCGTTTTGGGTTGATTTCTGGACAAAAATAATGAAATTTTGGTTGGGTTTTTTAAAAGCTTTATTTGACAAAAAATTGAGTAAAATGGCAATTAAAGTTGCTTTAGTCGTGGGTTCAATTTTGTTTACTATTAATCATGGAAAAGCCCTTATGGAGGGAAAAATGACCCGAGATCGTTGGCTTTCTGGACTGTTAACTTATTGTGTTCCTTACATGGTTAATATTCACGGACAGTACGTCATAGGTTCTAGTGAAAAGTAGAAAAAATTATATTCATTAAATTTTAATGGTATCTAGATAGTAATTTGATACTAATTAATGTTATGACATTTTATTTATTTCTGTTGCCTGTTCCCTAAAACAAAAATTTATGTGTTCTAACGATTTTGTTTAATACGATAATTAATATTATGGTTGACATTGTGATAAGATATTCCAAAAATTATTAAGTGCGTACTCTTTAAAAGATATTGACTTAGTATTCTTAAGGGTTTTTATTAATTTGACGGGAGAACAAACTTGATTTTGGTACAGGTCAGAGACCATAATATTACCATCATCTGTAGCTTGAATGTAAATTATTTTTTGTTCATTTGAATTCAATAATAAACGTTCTAACTCTTGTTGAACAATATTGAGAAATAAGTTCATAAGAGCATTACAGTTTAAGGTTAGATTTGTAACTTTCATCGAAAAATTGGGTATGAAACCCCCTCCTTAAGGATGGCTTGACATTAATTGTGATATAGTAAGAACATACCTAAAGGGAAAAACCACGCAGTGGGCAAAAGCACCTTAAAAACTGGCTATAAGAAGTTCTGTACACAAATGCTTGTACAGGTAAAATATCCAGCAACAAGTACAAAAAGCTTTGCCTGAGTCATACTGATGGGCTGTCGGGACGTATCTCTGAAATGGGATAAAAGTCTGTGGAATCTGTGTAAGACGCTTAAACTTTAAACTATGGTATGCAAGGGTGAACGAACCAGAAACCTAAATTGTGAGGTTTAGGAATCACCACCCTTTCAGAGTGCGATCTGGAGGTCAACCTTTTAAATCCTCATCCAACTTAAATGTTGGTAATTCTCGTCCCTCTATAGGGATGTTAGGGGGACGAGAATTACCGACCAATAAATAAACTGGGAAGCATCCATTTAATCAGGGTTTTTGGGTAAGCGTTTAATGTAATCTCGAATGATCTCAGCAACAGATAAATCTTTGCTTTTAGCGTATCCGTTGATTTTTTCATATTCATCTTGATTAACTCGAACGACTATCCGTTTATTCCTGGTCATTGTGTGCCTTTATGTGTTAACATAATTTTATTAAGAGAGTCTGTAATACGCGCCTGTGCGCACCATAAAAACAACAAAGACTATTAGGTTCAATTCAGAATTTCTAGTTAACCCGTGAAACGGTAAAAGTATTGAGGGAACTAGATGATTACAGAATTGTTCGGTACAAAAAGACGGTGAGTCTCATAGTCTCTGCCTGCGGAGGGTTAAGTGGTTGCATTCCCTGCGAAACAGGAAGCCCTATCCGTGAGGTGGGGAAGCCCTCGGTATAGCGTCAGCTTACCGAAAGGAGAACGTCACAAAATAGCATTGTGCCAAGTCGAAACCCTGATAGTTCACAGTATAGTCAGCAAAAATATGAAGACGCAGTGATTAGACTCACAAAGATCAATTAGTGAACTACCCCAACTTTTGAGAAGTTTAAGTATCAAGGAAACCGATTTTGCTCAAAAATCTAACAATAACCCATTAATTCCTCTGTTTGCCATTCTAAAGTATCCCCAATAGTTGAACCATTATGATAAGCTGCCAGTAAAACTTCGCTGGTTTTGCCCCAACTTATCACACCATTATGATCCAAAGCGATCGCACCTAAATCTCGATCGCGTTTTTTAGACTCTGCCATCGATTTTTGCATCGCATCGGGCAAAGATAAACCATCTCCCACACGAATAACCACCCGTGCAGCGAAACATTCGTTAATAATATCTTCCCCCACACCGGTACAACTTACCCCTGTGTCTGCGGTAGCATAATTACCAGCCGGCATCGCTGAATCACTCACCCGGCCAATTCTTTCTAAACCCTTTCCTCCCGTAGAAGTACCGGCCGCAATTTTACCCTGACTATCCAACGCAACCACACCAATAGTTCCCCGTCGTGCTTCATTCGACTCTTTACTGGCGAATAAACGCCCCATATTACTCTGAAAATCCTCTTTCCACTCCTCTATCCATTCCTTGGCCCGAAACTCTGTTAAGGGGTCATAAATTGGGATATTTAATTCTCTGGCCAATTCCATTGCCCCCATATCCGAAAGAATGCGATCGCTTTCATCTTGCAAATATTTGGCCAAGTTGATGGGGTTTTTGACACGGGAAATATTAATGACACCGCTAAAAGTTTGATTAAACCCTTCCATGAGGGATGCACTCATACGAATTTGTCCATCGGATTGTAACACCGAACCGGTTCCGGCGTTGAAACTGGGTTCATTTTCTAGTAACTGACAACCCCTAACCACTGCATCTACTGCTGTTCCTCCATCGTTCAATAATTGATAAACTTCGGTGACGATATTGTGGAGGATGGGACGCACTTTGGCTAAACCCCCTTTATCATTTAGGGAACTAGCACCACCATGAATGATAAGTTTGGGTTGGGTTGTAGTCATGAGTTGTTATCCTGTATTTGAGAGCGTCTTCGGCGACATCTTTCGGAGCAATACTTAACATCATCCCAACATTTGGCCCATTTTTTGCGCCATGTAAAGGGACGGCCACAAACGGGACATATTTTTGTGGGTAAATCGGATTTTGAGCGTTGACGAGTCATTTAGTTCGGTTATTCAGTGAGCAGTTAACAGTTGTTTCCTATTGTTTTATGATAAATAGAATAGACTTATTTTGACTATTTATTGATGGTAATAGCAACTTCTAACAGTTCATCTACTATTTTATTAGGGTTTCGGGCTTTATCTGATCCCATTCGTCTGCAAGTTTTGTCTTTACTAAAAACCCAAGAATTATGTGTTTGTGATCTTTGTGAAAAATTAGAGATTAATCAATCTAAGCTTTCTTTTCACTTGAAAAATCTTAAGGATGCTCAGTTAGTTAAGTCCCGTCAAAAAGGTCGTTGGATCTATTATCGTTTAAATTCGTCTCAGTTTGCCCTACTGGAAAACTATTTATCTCAATATCAACAAATTAAAGATATTTTACCTACTTCATCTTGTGAATAATTTTGATTTTTTTACAATTAGAGACTGTCTATTTGCTGTTAAAAATATCGGGAATTGGGTTAATTGGTTAATGGGAGGTCTTCCCTATCACTCAATTCACCATGCTTTTCCTGCAATTCCTTTTGACAAATTGCCTGAAGCTTATCAGGCAGTTCAAATAGTCCTAAAAAAACATAATCAAATACCTTTAGAAATGGAAACAGGATATTGGCAAAGTTCAATTAAACACAGCAGAGTTCACAGTTCACAGTTTAATAATGGATAATGAATAAAGGAACTAGGAATCTAATTAACTTCCTAAGGAAAAATATATTTTTTCAGCCCAAAGATTATACCCTTGCTCATTGAGATGAACTCCATCATTTGTATATTTTGGCTTTAATTGATTTTCTTCATCAATAAAATAACGATGAAGATCGATATATTGATACTTAAATTGTCTGGCTAATTTTTTTAACTGCTCGTTCACATTTATCACATCTTGATTATTAACAATGGAGTTATAATCTCGGTTATTGATAGGCAGTACACTTTGAATATAAACTTCTGTTTCTGGGGTTTGTTCTTGAAATAAGGTGAGAATTTTTTTATAGTTCATAATGATTTCATCTACCGTTATTCTTTCATTGCCTAAATCATTAACTCCAATCATGATAAAAATTTTCTTCGGTTGAGTTATAATAGTTTCATCAATTCTATTTAATACTCCTGCTGTGGTATCTCCACCAATTCCCTGATTTATGATTTGCTCATTGTTGAACAGTTTTTTCCATTCTCCATACTCTGTTAAACTGTCTCCCAAGAAGACAATATTTTCACTAGAACAAGTTTGTTGTTGAAGGTCTATCATGTTGTTAATGTAGTAATTTTTTTGATATGTGTTATGTTGAAATTGAGCAATAAAACTGTTCATAAATACTCCATAAACTAAACGATAAATATTCTCTTTCTTTGATCTTAAACCTAGTATAAGCAAAGAGAAACAAAACGTAATTGTCAAAATAACTATCAAAAATGGTTTGTTTTTAATCATTTTGATTATAATTAAGCCCAATTTCCTAAACTACTGTTTAACGGCCGTTGACCCCTACAATATAAACATCTATAGTCTAAGATAATTTGTCAAAAATACCCATCAAATACTCATAATTTGTCAAGCTCAGTTTACAAAAATTATTGACTAGAACATAAGAATTACATATTATCTCACTGGCCTTGTTGCACTTACTTTGATGCTCAACAGGGTTATAAATAGGCAAAACAGAGACTTCACTTAAATTTGGTGTTATTTTTACTTACAGCAAGCCTACTCTATTCCAAAAACAGTATATCTGAAAATTTACAAAAATACAAGTCTTCATTTTCAGGCAAATTTTCGGAAAATCGGCAAAAACTCTTTTTTCATGAAGTTAGATTAAGCAAAAAAATATATTAAAATAAATCATACATTAATAAAAAAAGATAAGTTAAAGCAATCTTTGAGTAAAAGCAAAACTGCAATCAAGACAAAATTGAGGATAATAAGAGAATCAGATGATACAACCTACCATATAAACTAGAATAAAGAATAAAACGATACCTTATGCTTAAAGCTCTATTTGGCGATCCTAACACCCGTAAAATCAAAAAATTACAACCCATCGTTGCAGAAATCAACTTACTCGAAGAAGATATTCAGCAATTATCCGACGAACAACTGAGGAAAAAAACCGTTGAATTTCGTGAAATGTTGGATAAAGCCAACAACGATGAAGAACTAGAGGATATTTTAGAGGAAATTCTCCCAGAAGCCTTTGCAGTTGTCCGAGAGGCCGGAAAACGAGTCTTAGGAATGCGTCACTTTGACGTACAGTTATTAGGGGGAATGGTACTCCATCAAGGACAAATAGCCGAGATGAAGACAGGGGAAGGAAAAACCCTCGTTGCGACCCTGCCGGCATATCTTAACGGACTCACCGGCAAAGGGGTTCATATTGTTACAGTTAACGACTATTTAGCCCGTAGGGACGCAGAATGGATGGGTCAAGTCCATCGTTTTCTGGGTTTAACCGTGGGACTTATCCAGTCAGGAATGAACCCAGAAGAACGTAAAAAAAATTATGCTTGTGACGTTACCTATACCACCAACAGCGAACTAGGATTTGACTATTTACGGGACAACATGGCCACCGCAATGGCTGAAGTTGTACAAAGACCCCCTAATTATTGCATAATCGACGAAGTTGACTCAATTTTAATCGATGAAGCTCGTACACCTTTAATTATTTCCGGTCAAGTAGAACGACCCACGGAAAAATATATTCAAGCTGCTGAAATTGCCAAAAACTTAGAACTACAAGAAGACGAAGAAGATCCCAAAGACTACGAAGTAGATGAAAAAGCTCGTAACGTTTTGATGACAGATCAAGGCTTTGAAAAGGCAGAACAATTATTAAAAGTGACCGATCTTTACGATCAAGAAAACCCCTGGGCCCACTATATTTTTAACGCCATCAAAGCCAAAGAATTATTCACCAAAGACGTTAATTACATAGTCAAAAATAAAGAAGTAGTCATCGTCGATGAATTTACCGGTCGTGTCTTAGCCGGAAGACGCTGGAGTGATGGACTACACCAGGCCATCGAAGCTAAAGAAGGAGTTCCCATCCAAAAAGAAACCCAAACTCTAGCCACCATTACCTATCAAAACTTCTTCCTGTTGTACAACAAACTCTCAGGGATGACCGGAACCGCAAAAACCGAAGAAACCGAACTAGAAAAAGTCTATAACCTGCAAGTAACAATCGTTCCTACAAACCGTCCTCCCCAACGCTACGACTACGCTGACGTAGTTTATAAGAACGAAATAGCCAAATGGAAAGCCGTAGCATCAGAAGTAGAAGAACTACACGAACAAGGCCGTCCCATTCTGGTTGGTACTACCAGCGTTGAAAAATCAGAAGTCATTTCTAACCTCTTACAAGAAAGTAACATTCCCCATAACATTCTCAACGCTCGTCCCGAAAACGTAGAAAGAGAATCAGAAATTGTTGCTCAAGCAGGACGTAAACAAGCTGTTACCATTGCCACCAATATGGCAGGACGAGGAACCGACATTATTTTAGGCGGTAACTCCGACTATATGGCCAGGCTAAAAATTCGGGAATATCTTATGCCTCAAATTGTTATGCCAGAAGACGATAACCTAATGGCAGCAGGAACAGGAGGTAATGGTAGTCGTCGTCCCCAAGGCTTTGGAAAGGATAGTAAAAAGAAAAAATGGCAACCCTCAGCCGATATTTTTCCAACCCAACTCTCCCCAGAAACTGAAAACCTGATCAAAGCAGCAGTAAAATTTGCCGTCGATCAATACGGACAGCAAAGCTTATCCGAACTAGAAGCCGAAGAAAAAATTGCGATCGCCTCGGAAAATGCTCCCACAGAAGACCCAGTGATTGAAAAATTGCGGGAAGTCTATAAAGCCATTCGCAAAGAATACGACGCATTTACCGACAAAGAACAGGAAGAAGTGGTAGAAAACGGAGGACTCCATGTTATTGCTACCGAACGTCACGAGTCCCGTCGTATTGATAACCAGTTACGGGGACGGGCCGGACGACAAGGAGACCCCGGATCAACTAAATTTTTCCTCAGTTTAGAAGATAACCTCTTAAGAATTTTTGGGGGCGATCGTGTGGCCGGGTTAATGAATGCCTTCCGCGTTGAAGAAGATATGCCTATCGAGTCCAAAATGTTGACCCGTTCCCTAGAAGGGGCCCAGAAAAAAGTAGAAACTTTCTACTATGACACTCGGAAACAGGTATTTGAGTACGACGAGGTAATGAATAACCAAAGACGGGCCATTTATGCCGAACGTCGACGGGTACTCGAAGGTTTAGACCTCAAAGAACAAGTGCTACAATACGCCGAGAAGACAATGGATGAAATTGTCGATGCTTATGTTAACCCCGAGTTACCTCCCGAAGAATGGGATGTAGAAAACTTAGTGAGTAAGGTCAAAGAGTTTGTCTATCTTCTCGAAGATATGACCGCTCAAGATATGGAAGATATGACCGTCCCAGAGATGAAAATCTTTCTCCACGAAGAAGCTCGTAAAGCTTATGATATTAAAGAAGACCAAGTGGATAAAGTTCGTGCTGGTTTGATGCGAGAAGCAGAACGCTTCTTTATTCTGCAACAGATAGACACCCTATGGCGTGAACATTTACAGTCAATGGATGCTCTACGGGAGTCTATTGGTTTACGAGGTTACGGACAAAAAGATCCTCTCATCGAATATAAACAGGAAGGGTACGAAATGTTCCTCGAGATGATGATCGATATCCGTCGCAATGTGGTTTATTCTCTGTTCCAGTTCCAACCCCAAAGTCAACCCCAGGCTGTTTAGTTGGTTGAAGGAAAAGGATAATAATACTTAGGAAGTTGCCTATCCTTATGCTAGGGATAGACAACTTCTGACTTCTGACTTCTGACTTCAAAAAGCGGAGAGGGTGGGATTCGAACCCACGTTGGCTATTAACCAAACCCGATTTCAAGTCGGGCGCGTTCGACCACTCTGCCACCTCTCCTTAATTCATCCCCAATTCTAACATGATTTTAGCTTTTCGCCGACAAACTCAACACTATAGGTAAGGCAATACTGGGTTAAGTTTTGATACACCAAATTAAAATATTTTGTAGGCCGAAGGAAAAAAGAAGATAAGAAAATATCTCTTTTCCCTTTGCCTTTTACCCTATTCTGCGTCAGCTAGGGCAAAGAAACCAGGAACTCTTCCTGCTGCTGCACTACCATCTTTTTGTGATAGGATGACAGCACTGATTTGATCGCTCATTACAGCAACTTTTTTCTCTGTTTGTTTCTCACAAGTTAACTCAATTAACTGAGAAGTGCCTGATTTCATGGCATTGACAATTTGATCATAAAGTGCTTGTGCATCTTCAACTTCTTTGCGTTGTACAGAAATGGGAAGGGGAGTGTATTTTAAAGCTAAATCAATACTAATCATCAATGCTCCTTGCGTTAAATGCTTTCTTTATTATTATGATTGAAAATTGGAGGTTGTGGGAATGTCAGAAGAGGGCAAAATGATAAAATAGTAATACCGTTGATCTTGGAAATTAAATAAATGAATAGTTGCGTGTTGATGGCGAAAGTCATTCAGAATCCTGAATTACGCTACACTTCAGATAATCAAACAGAAGTTGCACAAATGTTAGTCGAGTTTGAAGGTAGACGAAGCGAAGATCCTCCTGCTACCCTCAAAGTAGTGGGATGGGGTGGTTTAGCAACGCAGATGAAAGAAACCTGCACCGAAGGCGATCGCTTAATTCTGGAAGGCCGTTTATCCATGAATACATTTGAACGGAAGGAAGGGTTTAAGGAAAAACGTGCAGAATTGGTCATTTCTCGCTTTTATCCTGTGGATGGTGTAGCTAGTTCTTCTTCAACTGGTAATGTAGTCCCTTTTGATGCTGCTAAATCATCTCAACAAAAAGATAGTAGTTTTCCTCAAAATAACTACGATCTCGATGAGTCACCACAAACATCAACTTCACCTACAGATGACGTTGATGATCCCATTCCTTTTTAAGAAAATTTTTGTTGCATAAACAATTTTTTTCGGGCTTAATATTATTAAGCCCCTACGAGACTTAAATAACTCACAATAATGCCATGTTATTAAACTATAATCCTAAGCATTGTCTTCCCTCTGCTGAAGATTTACCGGACTCTGATGATACACCTGTAGATAATCAATTACAACACTTAATTCCTGGACTTTTAGAAGCTATTCTGGCATTAATTTGGGACAAAAGACAAGATTGGTATTTTGGGGTGGATATGGGTATTTATTATGATCCTTATCAACCTGCTATTGTCCCTGATGGTTTTTTAAGTGTTGGGGTTCCTCGTATTATTGATGAAGATTTACGGTTATCTTATGTATTATGGGAAGAACAAAAGATTCCTCTTTTAGTATTAGAAGTGGTTTCTCATAAACGGAGAAAAGAATATACAAAAAAGAAAGATTTTTATGCAGAAATGGGAGTGTTATATTATGTTATTTATAATCCTTTGCGTAAAAGAAAACCCACATTAGAAGTTTATCAATTCAATAATGGAAAATATGAATTATTACAAGGTGAACCCATCTGGTTATCAGAATTAAATTTAGGAATAGGGAAAGAAATAGGACTTTATCAAGGAATTGAAAGAGAATGGTTATATTGGTACGATGAGAATGGTGAACGTTATTTAACCCCAGAAGAAAGAATAAAATCCGAAGGAGAAGCAGGAGAAAAAAGAGGTCAACAAAGTTTAATTTTACGTCAACTTAATCTAAAATTAGGTAATATTTCTTTAGCAACTGAACAAAAAATAAAAGAATTATCTTCTAGTCAATTAGATGATTTATCTCTTGCTTTATTTGAGTTTACGGACTTAAATAGTTTAAATAAGTGGTTAGATGAAAGGTAAGGTGGTTCACAAGTAAAAAGTTAGAAGTTCCTCACTCCGTTCCGGCGCTATCGCACAAAAGTCAAAAGTATAACCTCTTCCTAAAAAGAAGAAGATTCAATAAATGATAGTTTTCTATCTTTTTTCTTCATAAATAAAGAGACTTTAATACTGTCCATTTCTAACAATTAGACATTTTCTCATCTACATAGAATATTTGTACTGTTTAGCTGTCGGGTCAAATTCATTTTGAAGAGTGATCGCTTATCTCTAAAGTCCTCACAGTGAACCTTTTCCAACTCTTGTCACCCCGTCAACTGACAAAGACTTTGTATGAAGGGACTGGTAATGGAATGGGAAAAAGAGACTTGAAAAGCAGCCTGACTAACCAATAAAAAACAAAGCCTACTCCTTTTACATATATATATAAGGGTTTTTGATAACAACCTAATCTAGCTTTAAATACATCGGCTGTTTGACCAACTTCAATATCTAATAAATCAAATGTTAAAGCTTTTTCTAAAGACCTATAAGCTAAATTAAAATATAGATCGGATTCGGCATTAAACTTAAAATTTAATCCACAAAATAAACAGTAGAAAATAGCTTCATGATAAAGGGAAAACATAAAGCCAATTATTTCACTGTCATTATAAGCTAAGGTCAAACAAGCTTGTCCGGGAAAGTTCATCACTAATTCCTGAAAAAAAGTAATTGGTAAAATTTCTAATTTAGTTTTTGATTTATCGACAATAGCTTCGTATAGCTGATGAACTTCTGATGTGTATAGCTCTAGTATTTTTTCAGATTCTTGCACATCAATAAAATGAAATCCTGCCTTTTTAAATTTATTTCTTGATTTTCTAATTTCTTTACGATAGTTGGCTCTCAGGCTATGATAGTAATCATTGAAGTCAACAAAATTAGGGTTAAAATGATTCATAGGGAGACTATAAGCACGAGAAAAGCCTAGGTTTGATAAAATATCAAGCTGCTGACACTCAGAAGAATTAAACTCTTTATAAACAATTAAATTAGCTTTTTCTTTAATAGCCAACTTTTTTAGAAAATTATCGAGTAAGTTAATAATTTCTCCAGAATTGGCTTCTGTAGACATTATTAAGTGATTTTGTCCTAAGGAAATTGGCAGTCCACAAAATAAAATTTTAGTAGAAAAAAAACTGGGCAGAAGTTTTCGGAATAAAGATAGATATTTTTTGACATTTTTGTCACTTAAAATTGTTAGATCGGTTATAAAAGTAGATACAACGGAACAAGCCTGAGGATTTTTTTCTTGATCATAAAAAATTAGATACCAAAACTTACTGAACTGGCTCATAGATTTTTCGAGCGTTAATAAAAAACGAGCATCCATAAACACTTTTCTCTTATGTTGAGTAAGAATTCGTTCCCAGTCCTGTAAATTGATTTCTTGAATGGAATGATAAAGTTTATATGAATAGGTCATAAAAGAAATGGCTCTTGTTTTAAGAAATGATCTTCAATCGAAAATACTATTGCGCTACGGCAAAAGAAATAGATCCGAACTTTAGCACTAGGATTTTTGGTTAAAATAAAAGCCTCCCAAGGTAAACCCATGTTTGTGCGCCATTGATAACGCCCAGTTGACTCTTTCAGGAGTAATCATTCCATAGGAACCATGAGACTTAATCCCTTCAAGACCCATGAGTAACGTTTCACTCAAACAAGCAAATGCATGACCCGCTTGGAGGGGAATACCACTAATCACAAAATCTTTATTAGAAGGAAGACGAACAATACCCCCTTGAATGACTAAAATATCAGGCCGCTCATGATGAACAGACGAATGAACATCCGCAGGAACAGAAAGATCGCAAATGACCACGGGCTGCTGCCCTAAATGTTCTGCATAGATCAACGATTGAGCCGCATTAGAGGCTGAGACAATTAAAGAAGAAGAACGTAAATCATTGAAGTTATCCGTAGCTTGAATCGCAACATCCGGTGCTATTTCCCTAATTTTAGCGATCACAGCTTTCAACTTAGGAGAATTAAGATAACGAACCATCAAAACAATTTTTTTGACGTAGGGAGCCATCATAACAGCATAAGTAGAAGCAATATTCCCCGTTGCGCCGACAACAGCCAAACTCGCTTGAGATAAACTAATCTTCCGTTGTTGGGCTGCCTGTTTCAGCGCCAAAATTCCCATACCAACGGTCAAAGCATTGCCAGTTGTTAACCCAATATCAGGGGTTTTTATACGACGACAGTTGCGAGAGACAATAGACGTATAACCCCCCAAACCCACAACTTCACAGCCTTGTTCTTTGGCCATAATTACGGCCGATTCAATCTTCTGCATAATCGAATCTGTTTGTCTTCTTTCTAACTGATGCTTAATTTGTTGAGAGGTTAAATTTAATCCCATAAAACTTAAATGAACCTCGTCTCCCGTTTGGGAACAGACATGAACGCGATCAAGAACAGTTGGCCCCATCACAGATGAAGTTTTCGCTAAATAAGCTTCTAGTAATTTAGGCTCTAATGCTGCTAAAGAAGCATCACACAAAACCCCATGCTCAGACTGAATCAGATGTCCCAAAAAAGCGACACGACGCTGAGTTCGGGGCTTTTCTTGCTTCAAAGAAAGGGGAAATTTTAAAGGTGTGATTTTACCAGAAGGCAATCCTACTTGAAAAGCCGTCAGATGAACTAGATCTAACTCTTTAACGGCTTGACAGAAACAAGCTAGTGCCTTTATGAATCGATTAAGTTCTGACTCACGAATGTAAGCAGATGGCTGAATTCTGAGAGTGAGGGGTTGACTTAAGGTTGGCATAACCCTAATCTGATGAACATGAAGTAAATATGCGGCTGCGAGATAACCAAAGTATCCATTTTGAGAAAACATTCGCAACCCATTAGAGAGGGACTCTGATTGGTCATAGAGTTCAACTCCTATCATTAACCCTTTACCTCGTACCGCTTTAATTTCCTGAGGAAAACGAGTTTTTAATTCTTCTAAAGCCTCTAAAAAATTAGCCCCAACCTTAGCACAACGTTCAGGCAAATGATCCCGTTCCAGGATTTCTAATGCTTTGAGGGCAATTAAACAACTCAGATCATCTTCTGCAAAGGTAGAAGTTTGTTTGATAGAAAAGTCAGGAATAAAGCGATCTCGCTTAATCATCAAAGCTCCAATTTTGGCCAAACCCCCTCCCAGTGCTTTCGATAAACAAATATAATCAGGTTCGATTCCTAGAGACTCAGAGGCTAAAAAGGTTCCTGTCCGTCCCATTCCTGTTTGAATTTCATCACTCACTAAAGGAATATTATTAACTTGAGCGATCTCCACTAACCAGTCAATAAATGCCTGGGGATGTTCCTTAATACCACCTTCCCCTTGAATGGGTTCAAGAAAAATAGCAGCGACTTGAGAAACTTCCTTGCTCATCGTTGCCCAACCATGAGGATCATAGGGATCGAGATAACGAACTTGTAGCCCAAATGTTTGATTGACTTCTTTTTCCGGCCCACTTAACTGAATGGCTCCCAAAGTTTTTCCATGAAAAGACCCTTTAACTGCCCAAAAAATTGGACGTTTTCGTTCGAGATAGAGATGTCTTATGGCTGCTTCAATGGTTTCCGCTCCTGAGTTGGTAAAAATTGTTATGTAATCTCCAACTAATAGACTTAATCTTTCCCCTAATTGAGCGGCTCCTGAACGACAAGAACCTTGGGCAAGAAAGGGGATCTGATTTACAAAAAACTGTTGCGCTTTTGCTACTAATTCTGGATGATGATGTCCAAAGAGATTCGCTCCATATCCTCCAACTAAATCTAAAATTTTAACCAGTTGCTTGCCTTGTCGTTGCCAAAGAAAATCTCCCTCTCCACGTTCATAAACCGCATCTAAGTTCACTGTTTTGAGAAGGCGTATCAATTCTGGACGACAGTAATATTCATAGGCTTTGACCGTTAATGATTCATTTGGTAATTGTTCTTCGTTAGAGAAATAATCTTGCTCAGATAATGATGTTTTTTTTAAGTTCCAATGAGAACCTTCCTCTGACTTGATGGGGGAGGGGATTTGTTGTAACTTTTTCATCTTTTTAATAAGTAAGTGTTATGATTATGTACACATCTTGGAGTGACATTTAACTAATGAATTAGAGATATACTAATCCAATCGCCATTGAATGCGCTTAAGACGTAAAAACTCAGGAGCCCACCAATTCCATTTTCCCATTAGCTTCATGCTCGCTGGAACGAGAACAGCCCGAATCAAGGTAGAATCAAGTACAACTGAAATAGCAATTCCTAACCCTAATGCTTTAATAAAAATTAGATCGCTAAAGGCAAATGCCCCTGTAACGATAAACATTAATAAAGCTGCACTGGTAATAATTCTTCCTGTTTTTTCCAAGCCCTCTACAATACTGCCATGATTATTTCCTGTTTTATCATAAGCTTCCTTCATTCGTGTCAATAGAAAAACTTCATAATCCATTGAAAGACCAAACAGGATACAAAACATCACTATGGGTAATAGGATATCGATGTAGCCAACCGGAGTAAAATTGAGAAAACTCTTGAAATTTCCCTGTTGAAAAACAAAAATTAATGCCCCAAAAGAAGCACTAATAGACATCAGATTCAAAAATATAGCTTTAATCGGCAAAATCACTGATTGAAAAAGAATTGTCAGCGCAATAAATGTGACAATCATCATTGTTGCTAAAACCAAGGGAAAGCGATTCATAACAATATTAATCGTATCTAGGCTACGGGAAATTTGCCCACCAACAAGAATTTGTAACCCTTCATGATTAAAATTTTGCAAATCTTTGACTAATTCAAAAGAAGTCGGTGCATTACTATCTGTCTTACTCTTAATACTAATCACAGTTGTGGACTCATTGCTAAACTGTTTGATTTTATCTACGAAGGGGGCAGGCAATAATTCTAGGTTCTTATAAAGTCTTTGATAATCTTTCACATCAAGTTGCGGCCGAATATTAAAAAGACTTCTTACCTCTGCAACGCGAGCATCGCTTTGCCATGTTTCCACTAAGTTATAAAGAATGGCAATATTATCTTCTGATAAAATAGGTGCATTAGGATTAGTCGAACGAATTGCTACTAAAATCGGAGCCGTTTCTCCCACCCCAAAAGCTTTTTCTAACACCTCAACTCCTTGTCGCGCCTCAACATCACTGGGTAAGGTTTTGATTCCCCCTAGCCCCCAACGAGCATCAAAAAAGGGCGAAATCATTACTGTTACCACCATTAAAACTAGAACTGTGGCCAAAATGCTATGACGAATCACACGACGAGCAAAACTCCCCCAAAACCCTTGACTCCCATGACGAGGATTGATAATACACCAACGATTAATTGAGAAACCTAAAACCGACAATAAAGCTGGGACTAAGGTTAAAGCAGCAGCGATGGAAAGAAACACGACTACAGCCCCAGCTACTCCTAATGATTGTAAAAGAGAAATGGGAAATAACATTAAGCAGACTAACCCAATACAGGTGGTTAACCCAGAGAAAAAGACAGCCCTTCCTGCTGTATCTACTGTTTGGATTACAGCTTGTTCGATAGAACCCTTGGTTAATTCTTCTCGAAAACGACTCACCATGACAAGGGTAAAATCGATCCCTATCCCTAGTCCTAACATGGTGGTTAAATTGAGGGCAAAGATGGAAATCTCCATCTGTAAGGCTAATAGATACAATAGACCGGAACTAATTGAAACAGTCATAATGGCCATCGCCACTGGTAAGGTAGCAGCTACCACTGAACCAAAGACAAATAACAAGGCAATCAGTGTTAAGGGTAAGGCTAAGACTTCAGCACGAACTAAGTCTTTTTCACTAATCCGGTGATCTTCATAATCAAAAACGTCCTTTCCTGTTAAATAAGTTTTTAAATTATTGTTTTGATCATTGGTGAGAATTTTTTGAATCTCTGAGATAACAGAATAGACTTCAGTTCCTTTAACGGTTAATTCAATAGTGTTGTAACCAGTGCGTCCATCTTTACTTAAATATTCGGGATTTTTAGTCTCTATTGTATTATCCTTAACAGTCGATAAATGATGAATTTGGGATAGTTGTTTTTCGATTTCAGTTTGATGTTCAGAGAGAGGACTCTCATCTCTACTTTCAAAAACTAAAGTTAAAAAATCTGAATTAATAGAAAGCTCTTTTTGTAATAATTGTTCGGCTTGAAGTGCTTCTCCTGCATCATAGGTGGTAATGACACCTTGGAGAACTTTATCTAGATGGGGCGCAGTGGCTAAACTTATTAGTAATAATAGCCCCCAAATTGCGATTACGATAAAACGATAATGGTAGGTCAAACGACTCAATCTAACGAAAATAGAAGATTGACTGACTTTTTTGGGGATCGATGTTTTCATAAACTTTGAAAGAAAAACACAAGTAAGTTAGAGGATTTAAACTAAAAATAATCCTATTCTTGTTTCAATGTTAATTCTGATTAACTCAAGATTTCCTGAAAGTTTTCTGAAAAAAACCTTAAAAATAGCTTAAAGAATTTATTTGTTTGTGGCTCTTTATATAATGTACCCCAGAAACTGGACAAGGTGTTAAGATAGAAATGCTGTTCCTAAACTATTAACAACAAGAGAAAAAATTATACCAAGCAACACGGGCAGCGCAAAGCTCCCCTCTTTCAAGTGGGAGATGTGGCGCAACACGGGTAATTTATTGCCCGTGAATATTTCTTAATAAACGTCATGCTGTTTACTAAGTATGTTATGATAATAAAATGATAACAATGACCTACGATTTTAAGCTCAAGCCTAAAAAGTCTCAAGTCCAATTGATTGAGATGTATCTTGAAACGTGCAGGAAAATTTATAACTATGCACTTCAAGAGCGAAAAGATTGGGTTAATAGTCGCAAGTCTCCTATCAATGCTTGTTCGATTCATTCTGAATATATCATTAGTCCAGATACTTCTAGACCTACCTACAATTCTCAATGTAAGTCTTTAACAGAAGCCAAAAAAACCTATCCTAAATTAAAAGAACCTCATTCTCAAGTCCTACAGCAAACATTAAGAACTTTAGAGGCTGCTTTTGTCAATATGTGGGAAAGAGGTTTTGGTTTTCCTCGCTTTAAAAAGAAAATGAGAAGTTTTCTCTACCCATCAGTGAAGCAAGAATGGGTGGGTGATGGATGGGTGAAACTTCCCAAAATAGGGAAAGTTAATATGAGGATGTCTCGCCCTATCAGTAATGGGTTTCTCTTGAAACAAATTAGGGTAGTTAAACGAGCTTCAGGGTACTTTGTACAGTTAATCTATCAGTTAGGGGTTAATGTTCCTGAAACCTCTATACAGGGCTATCCATTAGGGGTGGATATTGGGCTTGATTCTTATTTAGCTACTAGCGAGGGAGAATTAGTCAAAAGACCTCGGTTTTTTAATCAACTTCATGGCAAGCTTAAATCGCTGCAAAGAAAGTTAAAAAACAAAAAGAAAGGGTCTAATAATTGGCAAAAACTTCAAGCTAAAATAGCTAGAATTTATCAAAAAATTCACGACACTAGAAAGGACTGGCATTTTAAACTGGCTCATCATTTATGTGACAAAGCTGGCATGATATTTGTTGAAGATATCAACTTTAAAGCATGGGCTAAAGGTTTGTTTGGCAAGCATACTAAGGATGCTAGTTTCGGTCAATTCTTCAACATCTTGGCTTATGTTTGTTGGAAAAGAGATGTCTATTTTCTTAAGGTAGATAAAGACTACACCAGTCAGATATGCCCTAATTGCAATACCCAAACAGGCAAAAAGAGTCTGTCAAATAG
>NZ_JASJEB010000185.1 GCF_030064895.1 Crocosphaera sp.
TCTTAAAAACTAATAAACTTCTCATAGGTTTATTAGGGATGATTTTTTAAAAAAGTCTTTTCATTTTCTTTTTACAAACAGTCTCTTATGCGCTCATGGTTATTATCAATCTTGGTTATATAACACAGCTAAACTGTTTAACGAAGAAACTTTTTCTTTGAGTGATATTTATTTAGAAACAGACTGTGGAAATTTGAAATGGTCAGATATTCAACCTCAATCTAAATCTAAACGATCTGATAGATTTGAGCAAGAGGAATTAACACCCAAAAAAAACCCCTTTTCAGAAATAGATAGTGAGCGAGTTAATCTTTTATCTACTGTACTCGAATATTTTGAAGATCCTAAGTTCAAAGAACCTATTGTCATTCAAGGAATTGCAGGAGCGGGTAAGTCTTCTTTTACTCTACATTTAGCCCATATATTAAGAGAAAAAGGTTGTACTCCTATTCGGGTCCTCTTAAAAGATATCATAAATCTTAATCAAAATTTGTTAGAAACTATTCCCAAGTCCTTAAGATTTGGAGAAGAAGGAATGGACAATTATAAATATGACCCAGAATTTGATCCTGAATGGTTAAGAGAGTTAATTACCCGTAATGAATTTATATATTTTGGGAAGAAAAGAACGGAAATATTTCCCTATGTATTTATTTTTGATGGATGGGATGAAATTAGGACTGAAGCAAGCCAAGGGTTCAAAGAAAGTATCGAAAAAGTATTAAAAAATATCAGAAATGTGTTTATTGAGCAACGTGGGAAACGTCCCCCTATTCGTATAATTGTAACTGGTCGTCCCAGTCGAGATGTAAGCGACACAAGTTTTCTCTTACAATCTACCCCTATTCTCACTTTAAAACCTTTAACGGATAGCCAATTAGGGACTTATATTCAGCAGTTTCAACAAGCACGTCAAAAATCAAATACACCTTGTAATACCTTAAATACCGATTATATTAAAACCATTGTAAACACTTATAAAACAGAATTCGAGCAATTACTAGAAGAACATAAGAAAGGAAATGTCTCGGATATTAAAGGAAGTTTAGCTGTGTTGGGTTTACCTTTACTTGCTTATTTAACCCTGCGTTTACTGTTCAAAGTTACATCAGAAACTGAGTTACAAGCTCTGATTCATAACCCCACTAATTTATATCGTGCCTTAATCGATGAAACCTGTGAAGGGTCAGGAAACCCTCTTTTTCAAGAAGATTTATTACAAGGAGATGATCGTTTTTATCGTTTATCTGGTGATGTACTTAGACAACTTCTTTGGCAAACTGCACAAGCAATAACAGCAATGAGAAAAGAAACCATTTCTCGCAACGAATTACAATTACGAATTGATAAAAAACAATTTAAGGAAAATTTACAGTCCGTTGTGGAAAAAATAACTAAAAAGCATCTACTCAGTCGCTTAATTATCAGTTTCTTTTTTAAAGAGAATACAGGGGAAGGGTGCGAGTTTGTTCATAAGTCCTTCCGAGAATATCTCTTTGCTGAGGCGATTGTTGAACGGTTAAAAGTTTATGGAAAAAACAAAAAAGTAATTCAACAATATGAAAAAGATCCCGAAAAAGGCTTTCCTGAACGAGAAAAATTTTGGCAAAACTTTAACACTTCTGATCCTCGTTATCATCTTACCCGTGATCTGAGTAAATGTTTCGCTACTGCTTGGCTCTCTCCTGAAATTAGAAACCACCTTCTCAATATACTAGCTTGGGAAATAGAACGTGCTTCTGAAATAACAGAATCATCTTCACCCACTCCCCTAGACAAATGGGGTTATATTCGGGATGCGCTGGCGGATATTTGGGACTGGTGGGCAGAAGATATGGTGTTTCGTTCCCAACCCAAAGAAAACGAGTATAATACGCCTGAATTTGCTCCTCCTTATTTACTAGAACTAGCTAAACTTTGCTCTCCTTTAGATCAACAAGTTTGGATGAATGAGCTTCCCGAACCAGAAGGAGGTCACACTATTAATGCTAGGTTAGGGGATGGGTTTTTTCATCTAACTGCGATTATTCATGGGTTACTTTATGAGTATGCAAGAAAAGAGCTTTCTGACTCGGTAGAACTTCAAGAAACCCAACATCGACGACGTTATCAAACCTTAGCTATAGCTAAAGATGAAAACGATCAAAAAATTGCTTTGATTCAATTTGCTCCCAGTGGAAAAGATCGAAAATACTTCCAAACCTTAGTCAATCGTATTAATGGAGCAAAAACACGACCTCAAGGACAATTTCCTCGTTATGTTTGCGGAGTTGCCATCAACCTTTATGAAGCCATCCTCTCAGGAGCCATCCTCTCAGGAGCCAACCTCTCAGGAGCCATCCTCTCAGGAGCCAACCTCTCAGGAGCCAACCTCTATGGAGCCAACCTCTATGGAGCCAACCTTTATGAAGCCAACCTCTATGGAGCCATCCTCGATGGAGCCAACCTTTATGAAGCCAACCTTTATGAAGCCAACCTCTCAGGAGCCAACCTCTATGGAGCCAACCTCTCAGGAGCCAACCTCTCAGGAGCCATCCTCTCAGGAGCCATCCTCCATAGAGCCAACCTCTATGGAGCCAACCTCTATGGAGCCAACCTCTCAGGAGCCAACCTCGATGGAGCCAACCTCGATGGAGCCAGATATCTAACTGTAGAACAGGTACAAAAAGCCAAAAATTGGGAAAAGACTATATTTGATGAATAAATGAAAAATAAGTTGGGGTTAGAATGATCACCCTTTAGGAAATTGGGATAAAAGACTTATCTCGGTTTTTTCGTATCACTTAGTGAAGTACCCCACTACCCCACCCTACTTCGTTGAGGGTGGGGCTTCCTACCCTCAAGAACTAATGCTCTTAATACACTTCATTTCATAGCGGTTTTCAATTGGATAGATTACAAACTCAAAGAAAAATACTCCCCACACCTCCCACACTCCCCACACTCCCCACCCTCACTAAACCAAGATTTTGATACACTCAAATAGAGGGCTGCCACTACGAAGTCTGAGAAGAAGCTGAAAATTAACTTAAATAATGAAAAGAAAAATGCCAAGTTTTCTGAAAAAAATCTAATGGATTAATCACTTAAGTTTAAGTAAGGGATGGGAAAGTATAAACAGTTGAACATTTGAATAGTTTTGAAAGAACCAGTCATGGATTACCCTATGTTTATCTTTCATCGAACCGATAAATTAGTATTTATGTGTCCTAGTCTTGAACAAAAGACAGATTGCTTTCAGTCCAAATACAAACAGTAAAAATCCACCCTTGTACATAGGCACATGGCAATAGTTCTTACACTTGGTATTGTTGTTCTTGCACTCTTTCTCTTTGTTGTTGAATGGTTTCCTTCGGATATCGTTGCTATCATTGTGGCATTACTACTAACAATTTTCGGTTTAGTAACGCCAGAAGAAAGTATTTCAGGTTTTAGTAACTCTGCGACCATAACAGTCATGGCAATGTTTATACTCAGTGCAGCGATCGCACGTACAGGAGCCATTTCAATCATTAGTGACTTTCTATTAAAGTGGGGTGGAAAACGTCCAGAATCGCAAATTTTGACCTTAGGAATCATTGTTGGTCCTATCACCGCTTTTATTAATAATACTGCTGTGGTTGCTGTATTTTTACCCATTATTGAAGAATGGTGTAGTCAACAAAAAGTATCAGTTTCTAAATTATTAATACCTCTTTCTTATGCAGCTATTTTGGGCGGAATGATTACGGTTATTGGGACATCAACAAATGTCTTAGCCAGTGGATTATCGGAACAACTAGGATACGGAACCTTTAGCTTATTCCAATTTACTCAACTCGGATTAATTACATTCATCATTGGTCTGATTTATCTCGCTTTTTTAGCTCCTCCCCTGCTACCTAGTCGCAGAAAATGCAGTGATAATCTTCTTAACGAAAATTACGGTTTGAAAGATTATATGAGTGAGATTTTAATTCCACCCGGCTCAAATTTAGTGGGTAAAACCCTAGATTCCAGTAGGCTATACCATAAATTTAATATGGATGTCTTGGAAATTATTGCCAATAATACTCGTTTTCATCAACCTTTATACGATAAAAAATTACAAGCTTGTTCCGTACTTCTCGTTAAAACTAATCAAGAAGATTTATTGAAAATTAAGGAGGAAGAAGACATTGAGATTTTATCCGAATTTTACGCCAAGAAAAAGTTTTTACAAGCACAACGTACCTTAGAAAACGAAGGGGTGGCCGAAGTTCTAATTCCTTCTAATTCAAATCTCATTGGTTCAACGGTTAAAGAAATACGTTTTCGTAAACGTTATAACCTAACAGTCTTAGCAGTGCATCGCGGACAAGCTATTACTCAAAAACGCCTTAGTGACATCCGCTTAAAATTTGGTGATGTCCTCTTAGTACAAGGTCCGAAAGAAAGTCTATTAGGCTTACAAATCAATCGCAACTTATTATTACTGACACAGCGAGATTTAGAGGCATTTCGACGAGATAAAGCTGCCATCGCCATTGGGATTTGTTTAGGAGTTGTGGTCAGTGCAGCGTTTAACTGGTTGCCCATTCTTATCAGTTCTTTGATTGGTGTTGTCTTAATGGTGTTAACCGGCTGTTTGAAACCAAGAGAAATCTATGATGCGGTACGTTGGGACATTATTTTTCTCCTTGCTGGTTTAATTCCTTTAGGGATAGCGATGGAGAAGTCGGGGGCAACTTACTGGTTAGCAACTCATCTGGTTACTGTTGCGCAACACTTATCTGGTTACTGGATACTGACTTTCTTCTTCATCCTTACTTCTGTGTTCACGGAAATGATTTCTAACAATGCGACTGTGGTTCTCTTGCTACCCGTTGCAGCGAATGTTGCAGAGACGTTGAACTTGAATCCTATGGCTTTTATGTTAACGGTTATTTTTGCTTCATCTAACAGCTTTATCACCCCTATTGGTTATCAAACAAATACCATGGTTTACGGACCTGGAGGCTACAAATTTACAGATTTTATGCGAGTTGGTATTCCACTAAATCTCTTGATGACAGTTATTGTCCCTCCCTTAATTATCTTGTTCTACGGACTTTAAAATTTTTGAATACAAGACCAATGCAGCAACAACTAATAGCTGGTAAAAATCATTTATATACCATCACCCCGTCACCCCGTCACCCCATCACCCTGTCACCCCATCACCCCGTCACCCCGTCACCCCGTCACCCCGTCACCCTGTCACCCCGTCACCCCGTCACCCCGTCACCCCGTCACCCCGTCACCCCGTCACCCCG
>NZ_JASJEB010000186.1 GCF_030064895.1 Crocosphaera sp.
GTCAATGCCAAAAGTTTTGGCTACTCGTTCAATGTCTGCAAAGACTTCTTCTAAGAGGTTAGGTTGTAATGAAATAACTTGGGGTTTAGAGTCAGTTAATTGAGCGATCGCTGCTTCAACAGTCGCAAAGTTCACGGCACAAACGTCACATTGATCCTGAGTAACGATATGAGTGGGTTGAAGTTTTTGAAGGGTTTGAAGCTCAATATTATAAATACTCAGAGCTTGTTGTAGTAGGGTTTGAACATCTTGATCTATTTGACCACTACTACGGGTACTATCGAGTCTGGCGGTGGTGCAAACGGGTAAATCACGAACAAGGGTTGGATAATCGCACTCGTGAGAGCGTCCCACAAGAGAATCCGTTAAACCCAAACAGTCAATGATCTCTGTAGCCGAAGGAAGCAGAGAAACAATTTTTAAAGAAACTTGAGTAGTCATGGATTAAAGCCTACAGTTTTCTCTCTATTTTATGAACTATCAGTGTCGGGTAGTTTATTTCTTAAAACAAGTACACCAGCTACAACAATCAAGTGCGACCTGAACTGGTCATCTGAACCGAGGTTAAAGCCTCTCTAGGTTTTCTACCCTAGACCCACATAGAGTAATCCGTAATAAAACGGTACGTCACATCTAAAGTAAGTAATGAAATAGATGGAGTGCAGACGCTAAATGTAACCAAAGCTAGTAGGAACTAACTGGTGAGGTGCTAGTGGGAGAAGTAGAAGGATGAACGTAAGTGAAGCTATTGTTTAAACTGCGTCATTGTAGAACAGGCTAAATGGTTCCTGGTAAGCCTGAACCAAAACGGTAAGTGGGTGGCTTTTAGGCTTTCGTTTCCTAAAAGCGTAGAAACATAACTCCCACCGCAGAAAAGATAGCCATCCTAACTATTTCCTAACTTCAGACGATACAACAGGGTAAGCCCTACAGAGTCCAGAAAAGAGGTCGAAACTTTCTGGTAAGCAACGAGTAATCAACGCCGAAACCTCTGGAGGGTAAAGGATGAGTGAAAAAGCGAACGCCCATCAGTAATAGATGGGATAGAGGTTCAAAATTTGCCTCTGACCGAAAGGAATAGCAGAATTCACTTGGGTCACATACGGAAAGGAAACTTATCTTCAGGAATGAACTCAATGAGAAGTTGGATACATCACAACGATGTAAATGGACAAAGAGAACAGCTAACCGACTGGAACCAGATTAATTGGAAGAAAGTCAAAAAGCTGATTAATTCCCTCAGAAAGCGGATATTTCGTGCCAGAAAACTCGGTCAGTGGAAGCAGTTAAGACGACTGCAAAAGCTGATGAATAAATCCTATGCCAATCTATTGCTTGCTATCAGACAAATTACCCAAAACAATCAGGGTAAATCAACCCCAGGTATTGACCAACAAATCGTCAACACCCCTTCTGATAGAGTTGAATTTGTCCAACAATGGCAACTCGAAACAGCCTCTCCTACCAAGAGAGTCTATATCCCCAAAGCCAACGGTAAACAACGTCCTTTAGGCATCCCAACCATAAAAGACAGAGTACAACAAGCAATAGTTAAAAACTCCTTAGAACCCGAATGGGAAGCCATTTTTGAACCCAACTCTTATGGGTTCAGACCAGGTAGAAGCACTCAAGATGCCATCGCCCAATGCTTCCTTAACCTCAAAAAAGGTAGAGATACCTGGGTTCTAGACGCTGATCTAAAAGGATTCTTCGACAATGTTAGCCATCAATCAGTCATGGAACTGATAGACTCCCATCCTTCTCGAAACCAGATTAAACAATGGTTAGAAGCAGGATACATGGAAAAAGGACAACATCACCCAACCTATACGGGAACACCTCAAGGTGGGGTAATAAGTCCACTCCTTGCTAATATCGGGTTACATGGACTAGAAGAAGTCATCAAATCCATCAAACTCCCCAGAGATAAGTGGAACAACCGACCAAAACTAGGCATAATTCGATACGCTGATGATTTTATTGTCACAGCTAAAAACAAGGAAACCCTAGAATCAATCAAAGACTTGATTAAAGAATGGCTAAGTACAAGAGGATTGGAATTAAGCGAGGAGAAAACACGAATCGTCCATATAGAAGAAGGGTTTAACTTTCTGGGGTTCAACCTCCGTCATTATGATGGAAAATTACTCATTAAACCTCAAAAAGAGAAGGTTCTCCAATTCTGTAAAGAAATCGGAAAAACCATTAAATCGTGTGCCACATGGACACAGGAGAATCTTATCACTAAACTAAATCCAATCCTCAGAGGTTTTGCTAATTACTACAAAGGAGTAGTCAGCAAAGAAACATTCAGCTACATCAGCTATCGAGTGTGGAAATATCTCTGGAAATGGGCGAGACGTAGGCATCCGATGAAGTCCATCACATGGGTTAAAAACAAATACTTCCCAAGATACAGAAGTCAAGAATGGAAATTTATGTGTACAAAACTAGATAGATTTGGGGGTGAAAAAGAGGTTATTCTCTACGACATCGCCAAAACCCCCATAGTTAGACACATAAAAGTCAAAGGGAACAACTCCCCTTACGACCCTGAGTTACAAGAATATTGGAAAAACCGCAAAACCAAAGAAGGCCAACAATTCTGGGCAAAAGGTTCAAAATTTGAACTCCTAGCTAAGAAACAGAATTATAAATGCCCGAACTGTGGAGATTTCTTATTCAATGGAGAAGAAATTGAAACCCATCATCTACTACCTGTTAAACAAGGAGGTTCAGACGACATGGACAACCTTGAACATCTACACAAAGGATGTCATAAACGGGTACACGGACGACGAGTCAGTAAGGCTTGAAGTGTGGCTTGAGCCGTATGAGGTGAGAATCTCACGTACGGTTCTTAGGGGGGTGAGGACTGGTAACAGTCCAATCCTACCCGACTATATGAAGCTACCCGACGTGGTGATACAGGGGCAGTACGCTCCTTACAGAAAACGCTTGTCAATTCATGGTCTGCTAAGGTTCTGGCAGTCAGAAAAGTCACCCAAGACAATCGTGGCACGGGGCTTTCAGGGTGCGGAAGTAAATTCCGCACACAGCCCCTCAAGAATACAGCAGGAATAGATGGAGTTAAAACACTAAAGCCCAACCAACGGTTACGACTAGCAGAAAGGCTGAAATTAAGCTCCAAATCCAAACCGGTTAAGCGAGTATGGATTCCCAAACCTAACAAGGATGAGAAAGCGGATGCGCCGTCGGCGAGGTTTCTTCGCCAAAGAAGCGCGCACCAAGAAAGACCTCTGGGCATACCCACCATAGAGGAAAGAGCAAAACAAGCTCTCCTAAAAATGGCTCTTGAGCCTGAATGGGAAGCCAAGTTTGAACCTCATTCCTATGGGTTTAGACCTGCACGAAGCACTCACGACGCTATCACCTACATCCACAAAACCCTGTCAACAACAGACGGGAAATGGGTATATGATGCGGATATCTCAGGGTGTTTTGACAATATTGACCACAAAGCCCTATTGGACAAAATAAACACTTGTCCTACCTTCAGACGGCAAATCAAAGCATGGCTGAACAGTGGGGTTATTGACTTTGGTAATAAGGGTGATAAAAAAGGGTTCACCCCGTCAACCTCTGGTACGCCCCAAGGCGGTGTTATTTCACCACTCCTAGCCGATATCGCCCTTCATGGGTTAGAAGAACGGCTCAAGGATTGGTTATGGAATGAGAGGAAATATCGAATTCCAGAATGGAATGCTACTGACCAAAGATGGGGAACTACTGGAAAAGCAAAAACCCAAAAAACTCTATCCGTAGTTCGATATGCAGATGACTTTCTTGTTATTCATCCCAACAAGGAAATCATCGAAGAAGCTAAACAAGTAGTTGAGGAATTCCTAGCTCAAATAGGCTTGGAAATCAAACCCTCAAAAACCAAAACAGTACACTCTACAGAAGGCTTTGATTTTCTTGGTGTCAACATCAAGCACTATAAAACGGGTGAATACAGAAGTGCAAAGCGAACCAATGGCAAACCGACTGGGTATGTGGTACTCATCACTCCCAGTAAACAGGCTGTCCAGAACCACTACCAACGCCTAGCCCAAATCGTTGATTCACACAGGGCATCGTCACAGGAATTTCTAATTAAACATCTGAATCCAATAATCCGAGGGTGGTGTAATTACTACAAACCCTATGTCTCCAAGGAAGTCTTTGTCAAACTTGACCATCTTTTAACACACAAGTTAATTCGATGGGCAAAAAGAAGACATCCTAACAAACCGAGAAAATGGGCATATCGTAAATACTTCACTCTCCAACAAGGAAACAGATGGACATTCCGAAGCGAAACTAATACCCTAATCAAACACTCTGACACCTCAATCGTCAGACATATAACGGTTAAAGGCGAAGCAAGCATCTACGATGGCAATCTTGCTTATTGGGCAAAGCGGGTCAAATCCCATCCCATGCTGAATAATACAGAACTCAAACTTATTAAACGGCAAAAAGGAATTTGTCCTCACTGTAAGGGCAAATTTAATGATGGGGACTTATGGGAAATAGACCACATTCACCCCTTAAGTATGGGTGGGAAAAGAGAAATGAAAAATCTCCAACTTATCCATAAACATTGCCACTTTGAACAGAAATTTTTGCGCAGTCCCCATATTCAATCTTTGATTTAGATGGGGCCCGGCAAAAAGCACAACTTGTGTTACGATGCTAGAAAGGGCATACTTACTAGGTACGGTAAAGAATTTCATTCGGAGACACGACCTTCTGCCTATAAGTAATCATCTACATCGATAAGATTGCTTTTACTGAGGGATTGGCGAGCAAAAGTCTTGCGGTCCGGTGCGGACACCACCTTTCTCGGTAACACCTTTACTCGGTGCAAAAAGAATCCCCAACTATAATCTTTGATTTAGTTGGCGGAGTGTTCAATATCACTCCCACGATCGCAACGTAACCATAATAAATATTCCACATTACCCGCAGGTCCGGTGAGGGGAGACTCCGTTAACCCACAAAATAACCAACCTAAAGAATAAGCCGTTTCTAACACTTGATCAATGGCTTGAGTGCGCGCTTTGGGATCACGAACTACTCCTTTTTTACCCACCTGCGATCGCCCCACTTCAAATTGAGGTTTTACTAATAAAATAACTTCTCTAGGTTCTAGCAGCAAGTTCCATAAGGGGGTTAACACTTTCGTTAAGGAAATAAAAGAAACATCCATCACCCCTAAGTTAGCTTTCGTCTGATTTTGATATAAAAGATCAGGGGTAAG
>NZ_JASJEB010000097.1 GCF_030064895.1 Crocosphaera sp.
GGAGTTCATAAGTTATTGGAACGGTTTGGCTTTAAAAAGGCTGCTATTCAATACACAAAACATTCTGAGATAGAGAAATCTGAATTAACAAGATTAGAATCTCCTGTATATGAGGAAATATCTGTGAAAATGCCTACTCCTACCATTATTCCTCTACGAGATCCAAAGACACAAGAATGGGTATTTAATGAATTAGGGAAGGTTAAAGAGAAGCTGGGAATTCCTCTTTTCAAAAAACCTATTTATGAAATGGTTGACGGTAAATTAAGGTTAAAGAAAGATGATGATGGCAATTATATATTTGAATATTGACGCTCTCCTGGCTAAAACCGAGGAGATTCATAACGAATCCCTGTCGGGGTCGTGCTTCATCTCCTATTTTAAAAATAGGAGTTTTCGCACTCCCATGTTGTGTTATAAATTTTGAATTGATCACCTAAAATCAGATTCATTAATAGGTCTTTCTAGCTTACGAAACTCAGTCTTTACTGCTGACAAGACTAATGACATGGTTACAGAAGTGCCAGCTTGTGCAGCTAGAAAAGCTGCATTGACAGCGATATTATGAATACTACCACCGGCAAGATTAAATGCCCCTAAACGCTCAAAATCTAAGGCTTCAATGGGGGTTTCTTTTGGGAAGACTTTTTGCCACATTTGCTGACGTTCTGACTTACCAGGAAAAGGAAAATTAATGATAAATCGTAGTCGTCTGAGAAAAGCAGAGTCCAAAGAACTCTTCAAATTAGTAGCTAAGATAGCGAGTCCTTTATAAGATTCAAGACGTTGTAATAAATAATTGACCTCTATATTGGCATAACGATCATGACTATCTTTAACTTGACTACGTTTACCAAACAAAGCATCCGCTTCATCAAAAAATAAAATCGCACCACCCCCTTCTGCTGCATCAAATAAACGTCGTAGATTTTTTTCAGTTTCCCCAATATATTTATCCACCACCCCAGACAGATCAATACGATAGAGGTTAAGGCTTAAACTATTAGCAATAACTTCTGCTGCCATGGTTTTACCCGTACCACTTTCTCCCGCAAACATAGCACTGATACCCAGTCCACGGTTCATCCGTTGTTGAAACCCCCATGTTTCATAGACTTGAGTTCGTTGTCGAACTTGATCACGGATCTGTCTGAGCAAAGCTATTTCTTCTTTTGGTAACACTAGATCATCCCATGTGGCCTTAGTCTCAATCAGTTGTGCTAAATCATTAAGTTGAGGACGACTATTTATTAAACAAAGATTCCAAAGACGATTATGTAACTCTACTTGCTTCTTAATCGGTTCTGAAAGAGCTAAAGAAGCATTAATTTCAATGGTAGGGAGATTAAAATTAAACTGATTAGCTAACAGGGAAGGGGTTTCATTTGAGACACGATCACCTAACATTTGTGTCCAAGCCATTTCTTGTTCAGAAACAGTGGGTTTACTAACATCGAAACTTAGAGTGGTTCTATTTATCTGGGGGTAAGGTTTACGAGTGTCAAGAAATAATAGACCATGATACCCGGATAAACAATGATTGAGTAGGGCAGTAGAAATTGTCTCATTTGAAGAGTCTTGTTCTTGAGTATCTAGATAAAGCACCATCGGTATCAATTTAGCTTCTCTGTTGCAACGTCTGAGAAAGGTTTTTAACTCAAAGATTTGGTTGGGCAATAACCCCAAGGGTAAGTGATAAACCTTAAATCCCAAACAAGTCGCTATATGAGCAGCAATAAGTTGTTTACTAGATCCATCTGTTCCTAATAATTGAATGATAGGTAAATTACCTTGTGAACAATGTTGAAGATAGGTAATAATCTGGTCTACAATCCCTTGCTGAGAAGCAGGTAAGGGATTGTTAGGGGGATCAATTAGCATCAAAAAACTTGCCAATTGTTGATCCAGATAATACAGTCCTCTAATGTAATTAACAATTTGTTGATCTGCTTGTAGGGGACTGGTAATGAAGGGTTGATGTCCCCTTTGGTTAATCTCTAATAAACCCCAGTAAAATAGGGGAGAGGTTGGGCTGAAAGTATTCCAAGTCGATTGTTGAAATAAAGAAGTAGCTAGAAAAAACGTGGGATAACATAAATTGGGGTCTTGTTGTGCTTTGCCACATAAACCAGCGATCGTAGGATCAAGTTCCAGGGACACACACAATAACAACAGTGCTTCTTCAAAGGAAGAAAGTCCAAATTGGTGATTAATATAGACAAAAGCTGGATAAGGTTCTTGACTAGCCACAGTTTCCATAGTCATATAAGTCTTATGGATTTCTGTATCCTTTATCTCCTCTCCTGCTAATTCTCGTAAACGAAGGCTTAACCATTTCAGTGCTAAACTCAGAAAATGGTCATTATTGTCTAAATTGTCTAATTGATTCTGACGTTGATTCACAGGACTTTCTTCCCAAGGCTAATGCTAATCAGACAAGATGGAACAGTGTCAAGCTTTTTAGCTAAGTTCTAGAGTTCAGTTAGGTTGATTTTGATTCTTGTTCTTTGTTTAAACAGGGAAACGTATCATTATCGAACCCTAACCGCTTGATCACTGCGGGAATAATGGTTTCTGTTAACGAGGGAAAGGAAAAATTAGGAATTAGATATTTAGCAATTACTTTTTCTGACCAATCAACTAACCAAGCTAGGGGAGACAAGAGTAAAATAATTAATCCATAAAGGGTCTTAAAGGTAATAGCTGCATCGTCATTCTTTTGGTCTTGGGGGAAATCTTCTGTATATATCCAGTCAAAAAATTCTGATCCACATCGGAAAGCAGTAATCAAAATCCACGTCGAAAAAGAGATTAACAAGAGTCCAACTAAAAAGACGAAAATAATCAAGTTAACAAATAAGAACAAGATTTTTCCAAAAGCATAAGCATAAGAAATACCATTATTGTCATTAATTGAAGCAGAAAATAGGATATTTCTTTGAGTTTCTGATCTCGCAAGTGTCATATCTAAATATCTCCAATGCTCTTAATTACTAATTCTACCACCTTCAGACTAGCACTTAAGCTCAATATTTGTGTTAAGTTAGTGTGTTACATCTAATGAGCGATCGCACTATTAAGTAAGTGCCTGGACAAAAATAAACTTTACAGTTGAGAAGAAGCAGGAGGCAGGGGGCAGGAGTAAGGCTAAAGCTATGTTTACATAAGTTTATAACAACACACGGGATGTTCAAAACGCCTGTTTTAAAACAGGTGATGTAGAACCAATCAGCATTTAAAAATGCCGTGAATATGGTAAAATAAAGTTAGTCAGTATAAAACTTAAAAACCTACCGGGGGACTCTCGGAAAGTACACGCCCAACACCTGAATTGGCAGAGTTTAAGGAAATATCACTACGCCCTTTGAGGCAAACGTGGTGAGCCTGGGAACTTGTGAAAACAAGATAATAACGATCCGGACAGGGATTCGTTATGAATCTCCTGAGCTTCAGCCAGGAGAGCGTCAAGAAAGGTAGAGCCTCCAAAAATAGGGGCTGTTACCCTATGCACCTGAGTAGAAAAGGTAAGCTAGAACCCATCTTAGGCAAGTCCTTGCGAACTTCTGCGCAGATGGGAACTGACGTAAAAAGCGAATAGCATATTCGTTTGTGTAAAGGGCAAAGCGTAGCAGCGTGCGTGGGAGGATGTCGCAGAAAATTCGGCAACGCCAACTATTTATGGGAGCCTGCAGTAATGAAGCGTCAGCGAATAGTTAAGTCTCAATCTCGTCAAAAAATTAGTGGCCTTGGGATAAGTGGTAATTCGCAGAGGCGTGGGTTGGTTCGCAGTGCTTCCGAGGCAAACAGACAAAGGGAAGAAGATACAAAAAATAATTATTGGTCAGCATCACCGATACAGACAAAGTTGACCATTGGGCAACCGAATGATAAATACGAGCAAGAAGCTGACCGAGTGGCATACCAGGTGGTAAATAACGTCAATCTTCCTAGTTCTACCGAGTTAACCCAAAAGCAGTGTGTACAAGAAACCGAAGCAACCGAAGAGGAAGAAATACAGGCTAAACCTGACATTTCCTCACTTCAACATCAGGAACAAGGGAGTAAAAAACAACCCTTAGAAGGGAAAAAAATAGCTATCTCAATGCTCCAGCGACAGGCTGAAGAAGAGGAGGAGAAAGAGGAAACAGAGGACAAAGAAGGAGAATTACCAATGCTCCAACAAGAGGCTGGCGAAGAGGAGCAGGAAAGCATTCAAACCAAAGCAACCCCTGGTCAAACTCCTAACCTATCCGCCCATTTAGAAGCTCGCATCCAGTCCGCCAAAGGGGGTGGTGATCCCCTGTCAGACTCTACCCGCAGCTTTATGGAACGGCACTTTGGCTATGATTTTAGCAAAGTGCGGGTGCATACAGACTCCAGAGCAGCCAGTGCCTCCCGTGAGCTCAACGCCGAAGCGTTTACCGTAGGTCAGAATATATTCTTTGGTAACGGTCGCTACGCGCCAGAATCTACCTCCGGACGGCAGTTGTTGGCTCATGAATTAACCCATACTATCCAGCAAACCTCTACGCCTGTTTTACGCTCCAATCATTCACCCGAATCACAGACCTCATTCAACCAGCGTAATGATTCAAGCCAAAATGAAGGTGTATCAGCTTCTCATGCAATGGCGCAGAATGCTCCACTAGCACGAAAAGCAATTTCTCAAGGGGATTTTGGGACACAACATCTGATTTCTTTGCGTCGAAATAGTCCCCAGGTTTCCCAACCGTCTGCCTTTTCTTTAGAGTCATCTGCTCCGCCGAAAGCAACAACTGTTTCAGAACCCTCCTTAAAATCTGAGGCTACCGGAGATAAAGCCGCCGTAGCCCCCAAAACTGAGCCTCAATCTACTAGCACAGAAGTTAACAAAGACGAGACCGTACCAAAAGAGGGCGTACAAGAAAAGCTCAAAGACACTAAGCAAGCTCCTAGTTCACCGGATGAGGCTCCAGTATCAGAAGTAGCAGTGGAGTCGCCAGAACCTTCTGAGAGCGAAGCAGAAGAGGTTGCCGAAGTTGAGTCCCTATCCTTGGCTGGCTCATCAGACCAAGCAATGGTAAAGTTTCTTGAATCTAGCCCTTCCCAGATAGCAGCAACACAGCCCAACCTTGGCAATCAGCTTGATAGCAAGATTAACCAGGAGCAACAAAATGAGGTTAAGAATGCTCCTATATTGGTGGCTAAGACAAGCGGTAAAGTCCAACAAGAAACCAAAGCACCTGAAGGAATTTCGGTGTCAGGGGAAGCGCAAATCGGGGATGGGGCGATCGGCACTGATCCGGGTGACTTGCAGGCCAGCCCTTCCGAGAGTTTAGGAACACCTCCGAACAACAAAGACAACGAAAAACTGCTAGATAGGCAAGATGAGAATTCTTTCCTGGGCTGGTTGCGCAACAATCGCCAGAGTTTCCTCAACAATATCCGGACCACTGATACAGGGGTAAACACCAGTGCTGGAAAACTGCCCAATGTTCAGCTTGAGGGCGAAGCCAATCTAGAACGGATGGGCAAGCAGCGTGGCGATGCAGAATCCCAACTCAAAGCCCAGCGTGATGCAACTGCCAATGCCTTTAAGCATCACCCAGGACAAGAGAACATTCAGCCGAAGAAGATCAATCAAGAGACAAAGACTAACCTGAGTACCGATGCTTTTGTCTCCCTTGAAACCAGCGCCGACACTGGGGCCATGGCTTATGTAAATGCGCCCTTACCAGCAGATGTTCGTCAGCGTGCGGATGAGTTGTTAAAACCTACTCTTGAATCCAACCTGGCAGAGGCAAAGGCGCAAACGACAGATGCTGCTAACACAAGGGATCGGGACAAGGCAGCGAAAATTAATCAGGCTAAGTCGGATGCTGCCAACGTTAATCAGCAAGCTGATAAAGAGCAACGGGACATTGTAGTAGCCAACCGTCAGAAAGTGGCTCGGCAGCAACAAGAGGGTCTTAAGGAGTCCCACGCTCAGGTCAATGAGTTTATGGTTGAAGCCGATAAGCAACAGGCAGCCAACCGCAAGGAGATTGGCGAAAAGGTTAAAACTTCGGAAGGAGAAGCCGGTAAGGAACTGAAAAAAGGCGAAGCAAAGGCAGAAGAAGAGAAAAAAGCAAGTGAGAGAAAAGCCGCAGATAAAAAGAAGGAACTAGAAAAGGCTCAAGAGGATAATAGTTGGTGGGATCGAGCAGTTAGTGTTATTAAAAGCGCAGTTAAGAAGATTACCAGCGCCATCGACGGGATCTTCACCGCACTGCGTAAGGCGGTCAAGAATATTATTGATAAAGCCAAAAATGCAGCGATCGCACTCATCAACAAAGCCCGTAACTGGGTTATTGACAAGCTCAATAAGTTTCGAGACTGGGCAAAAAATACAGCTAACAAGTATCTAAAAGACCGTTTCCCCAACCTTACCAAGCGGATTAATAATGCCATTGATGGCGTGGTAGACACGGCAGTTAGCGCAGTCAATTTGGTGGCTGATAAGGCAATTACTGGAGTAAAAGCGGTTGCCAATGGTTTGGCGGCCGGTCTTGATAAGGTTTTATCTGTTTTCCAAACAGGATTGAAGGGGGCAGTACAAATCGCAGGGGCAGTGATTACGGGTGATTTTGCAGAGGCCCTGCGTGTTGCGGTTCAGTCTGCCTGTGATATAGCCGGGATTGACTCAAAACCGATCTTTGATTTCATTAATCGAGCGGCTGGTCAGGTCATGGCAATTTTGAAAGATCCCAAAACTTTCTTCAAAAATGTTATGGAGGCCGTCGGCGGTGGGGTTCACAATTTTTCCCAGAACATCGGGACTCACCTGACTAAGGGTCTAATTAGCTGGTTAACGGGAGCACTCTCAGAAGTAGCTATATCCCTACCTACAACCTTCGATGCTAAAGGCATTCTCTCTCTGGTGATGCAGATATTGGGATTGACCTACGAAAATATTAAGGCGAAAGTCATCAAAAAATTCCCTCCCTCTGCCAAGGTGATTGATGGGATTGAAAAGGGAATAAAAATTGTCAGGAAGCTAGTTAATGAAGGGCCGGTTGCCCTCTGGGAAGAAGTTAAGCAGAAAATCTCCAATCTCAAAGAACTCGTCATGTCTCGGATTCGTGACTTTGTGGTCAAGACCGTGGTGAAAGAGGGTATTACTTGGCTTTTAAGCTTGTTAAATCCAGCTTCTGCCATCGTCAAACTCCTAAAACTGGTCTTCGATTTTGTGATGTTCTTAGTGGAACGCTTCGGGCAAATCAAAGACTTTGTGATGTCGGTCTATAATTCAATTGCTGCGATCGCTGCTGGTAATCTTTCCCAGGCGAAAAAAGCGGTTGAGGCGGCCCTAAGCCGAAGTTTGCCCGTTGTAATCAGTTTGTTAGCTTCTCTTGCCGGTTTAGGTGGTATTGGTAAAACAGTGAAAAATATCATCGGTAAAGTTGCAAACCCGGTCAACAAGATTGTTGATAATCTAGTTACCAGGATGGTCAACTTTGCGAAGAAATTACTTAAGAAAGGTAAAGCTGTAGGGAAGAAAATAAAAGAAAAATTAGTTGAATGGTGGAAGACCAAGAAAAGGTTTACAGGAGGAGATGGGAAACAGCATACACTTCTATTTAAAGGCACAGGTAAAACTTCAACTTTAATGGTTGCCAGTAAACCTAAAAGTATTCAGGAGCTTATCGCAGAGAGAGAAAAACTTGATCCTCCTAAGCTAACTAATAAGCAAAATGCTGCATTAAAAGCTGCTTTAGCTAAAAATAAAGACCTAAATGATTTTATCAGGAAAAATACGTCCTCTTCGCCTAATGCAGGAAACCAGACCATTAAAGCAAAAATTGATGCAAAACTCGAACTAATTAAGGCCGATCTAATAGCTGGTGATGCTATTCCGGCCTCGACGACCATCCCTTTAACCAATATTACCTACCAAATGGAAAATGGACGCTCCCATATTGTAGAAGCAAGACCTCTAACTAAACTACCTGGCAATACTCGTGGTTCTAAGCCAGATAGTAACCCCACAACGCCCAAAGGTTGGCCCCATGTGATTGCTATTGATGGCCCTAATCCCTCTAATTGGGTTAGAGCTCATCTTGTTAATGAAAACCTACACGGTCCTGGAAGAGTTTGGAACGTGGCACCAGGAACTCAGCGTCTTAATGCGCAGATGAGAGAAGGTGTCGAAAAAGATGCGAAAGATGCAATTAAGGCTAACCCTGATAGTACAATCCTGCATTATAAGGCACAAGTAACCTATTATGAAGACGCAGCGAAGCCCTATGTGAACGACTTTCCTAAAGAAATTAAGATAACTTGGGGACATCTTAGAAGAAATGCCAGCGATCCCACAAAATTTGAGGAAAAAGACAGCAGAACTAAACCATATACCCAAGGTCCTCCTCCAGCATCCTTAAGTACAGCTGGTCCTCCTTCGATAAATGATATGTCACGTCGCTCTTTGGAAGCACTTTTTGACGGGAAAGTAGGATTGGCGGCTGAGATACTCAATGCAAAAAAAGATATTCCTGGTGGAAAGTTCAACAGTTTAATTCATATAATGACCACTATGAACAAACATTATCAAGTAGCTCGTCCTAATGTAAACTTCCTTACTAAGTATTGGCCTGCAATTCAAACCAAGTATTTTGAGAAGAAATTCCGCATATCATGATCGATTTTTCTTATCGAAGGACAGTTGAAACCATTATTACAATGCTTAGAGAATGCCGCTATATTGCAATTGACGAAGCATCGATTGGAGATGAACTTGGAGATGAACTTCTCAGTATCATCGAACAGGAGTTTGGCATTCAATTAGGTGATTCATTAAAAAGTCTTTACAATGAAATGGGAAATGTAGATATTAGATGGCACGTAAATCTCGATCAATATTCCGATCTGCAACTCTTACATGAAGAAGACTCGTATATTAGCGGTTCTATCCAATTTCTTGATCCTTATACAATGTTCTCAGGAAGAGATGGAACCTTTTGGGAAAATACACTTTGGTTCGATGATATTGAAGGTGAAATTAATGATCGGCTTAGAAATTTTAAACCTATAGATTTTCAAAACTCTGAAAATATAATAGGTGTATTTCTTGAAAATGGTATACTTGTCGATTCACTCACACTATATTCGTCGTCTAATGGACTTACAAATTTACCATTTGGAATTGATGAATATTTCTCTTTGCTTGAGGAAACATTAGGATATGTATATTGGCCAATAGCACTCATGCAACCATATAGTGAAGAGAGAGAAAAGCTCGTGCATTATATTGGACAGCTTTTCCCTGAAAAAACATTGAATCATTTTAGATGACTCATCCTGGATGGCTGCAGGGGCGATTAAAATCATTATTAAGAACCTTTCATGAGCTGAAGGCTGACCTATGGAGAACTATCCAATACACCACGACATCACCTTTTGTGATCGCATCCACCCACCCCTCCCCACCCGCGCAACCAACCTTGGCCTCGCCACTCAGGATGACGAGCTGATCGAATGTCGCCTAACCCTCCAAGTAAGCCCTGTTTCTTACGAACAAATCGACACTCACGCCCTTTTTTACCTCAACCCTGAATTTCGCAGTCCCTTTTCTAATGGTGATTTTTTGCCCGATCGCCAGATTCAACTGGAAATCACCCTGAAGCCCGATTTACTTCCCCAACTCTCAGAAAACGCCACTACCCCTGAAGCTGTTGCCAACTATCTCGCTAACCTAAGCCAAGAGACTTCCTCCCCCCCAACCGTTACCCCATCCGAAGGCGAACCTCAGTCGCCGCCGTCTTTTAATCCTCTCCTAAATACAGAAAGCTGGTTCTGTCTCTCTGTCAAACAACAACAAGACGGGAGTGAAACTGGCTATACTACCTTTTGGAATTACGTCAATCCAACAATCCTTAACCATCCTGAAACCGCCAGCGAACAGATTGCTGAAGGCATCACCAACTTTGCGGCCAATCAACTCACCAGCGCAACCCAAGATATTAGTGATGAACTCGTCAAAGGAATAAACAACCTCTTTGATGGCTTTGAAAACTGGCTTGATAACGCTTTTTCCGAAAATAATGATGACTATACTGATGGTTTTGGGAGGGAAGACTCCATACTGACAGCCATCATTGCCTACTTCACTAAAGACAATTGGACTTTTACCAAACTCCAAGGACAATCCATTTTACAAATGGCCTATCAGGGGGAAAACGGTCTTTGGAACTGTTATGCTCAAGTTCGAGAAACCGAAGAACAATTTATCTTTTACTCCATTTACCCTGAATTAGTCCCCGAAGACAAACGATTGACCATAGCAGAACTACTCACTCGGATTAACTATGGTTTAGTCATCGGCAATTTCGAGATGGACTTCAACGACGGTGAAATTCGCTATAAAACCAGTATTGGCGTAGAAGACAATCTCCTGACCTATCAAATGATTAAACGACTGGTGTATGCCAACGTTACCATTATGGATTACTATTGGCCGAGTATCCGAGCAGTGATGGATGGGAATATTTGACTTGACGGGGTGACAAGAATTGGAAAAAACCGCTCAAATCAAGGTTACAGAATCTGAGTTGACTAAAACCCTTGACGGGGTGACAAGAGTTGGAAAAGGCTCACCGTCAGGACTTTAGAGATCAGCGATCCCGCAGGGTCCGCTTTTGTTTTGGTTTCCTCTGAACTTAAACCTGACCCCAGGAATAACTGAACTTCCCCCATACAAATCTACTATAAAGTCCTAAAAGCCTTATCTGTGAAGGGATACGGCGATTAGTCCTCGACGCTGTACCCATGTAAATTGTAATATTTCTTAATGGAAAGCCATAACTCACATCTTGCACCTGACGAGACAAAGTTCCAAACCGTGTTCATAAAACCAGGGATTGAGTAACTTTAACCTCCTGAGAAGAGAAAGAAGTAAAATATGAGGAAGAAGTAAAATTAACGCTTTTTGGGCTGAATCATACCAATCTAAATCATCGAAATTACCATTGTGTAAATAAACCCAGTATGCTAACATATAAGAAAGGAAAGAAAGAATTAACCAGCGATAAACCCCTAATAAAGTTTTTTGCCCAAAACGGTGAAGACTAAACTGATGTTTTGCCGTCTTAAAGAAACCTTCAATCTGCCAGCGATATTTCCCCCATCTGGTAATAGTTTTTCCCTTGATATGTTTAGTTGAAATAACAAATCGTTTCACTCGTTTCCCATTACGCTTTAGCCAAACCCATGATACAAATACTGGGTAATCTAAGCCATGTAGATATACTTGTTGTCCGCGAGTTTTTAAGTCAGAGACTTTACGTCCATCCATTAACTTTCTTCTATTAGGAATTCCTAAAATTCCATGATGATTAAACTTTTTACTACGGATTTTTTCAATAAATTGAATTGTGCCAAAAGCTGTATCTCCTAAGACATAGATAGAACAAGATTCTGTTAAAATAGAAGGTAATGTGTTCAGTAATTTCACAGCCAATTGAGATGGGGATGGAGTCCCTTTGCCCCTATAGACCCTGAAACTCCAAGGAATTCGCCAATTTCCGATAACCAAGTAGAGAACAACAATGTGTAAACCCTTCTTATGATTATAGACTCTAACTAAATCTTTTAGATGAGGAAACTTGCCAACTTTTTCCAAGGTAGTTAAATCTATAATAACTTGTAAAATTGGTTTTCGTCCTTTCCTTCTTTGAGATAAAACAAGATTTAAAATAAAAGAACGAATGGTACGTATAATTGAACGAGTTGGCCAATTATAATGATTCAAGAAACGACTGATAGCACTTTCCGATTTGGTTTGACAATGATGAGGAACTGCATTTCCTTGTCCATCTAACAATAATCCTATAATAGATTCTAAGGTTTCTTTCTGATAAATTGTCGGCATTAAATCTTTTAAAGTAGAAAGTAATTCCTCAACTTGAGGTAAAATAGTCTGTGCTGGCATAGTTATCTTAATAAATGAGAGAACTATAATAACACACTTACTAAAGATTAAAGTGGGAAATGCCAAGAACTGAAAGTGAACTGGAAAGAAATCAAAGAGCAGACCGTATTAAGGAAGCTATAGACGCTTTAAAACGGGAAATATCTGAAATTGAGGCTTCAGGATGGATAGCCCCTCGTGATTGTTACATAGCGAGGTATCGAGCTAAAGGCGCGAAATATCGTTATTGGTATTATCAACTTAAAGCATCATCAGCCGTCTTTCCAAAAGTTAATAAAAAAGGTGAATTTTCCCGTTTTAAACATTTGGGAAAGGCAGGAAGTCAAGCACATATAGATGGTGTTAATGCTGTTATTAGACGAGCTAAATTTGACCAATTAACTTCGGTTATTGAAGCCCTTTATGAAAGTTTGCTAGATTTATATCCTGATGAAGAAAAACCTGGCCATAGGGTGGAGTAAAATAAAAAGTACGTTGGGTTTTTATTAGTTGTTAATTATTGTTCTCTTTCTAATTTAGAGAACTAAGGATAACCCCCGTCAGATAAGGATTTCGGGCATCGCTTCTCATATCAACTTTTCTTGGTGCAAGATGTGAGTTTTTTCAAATTCTTGTCACCCCGTCAATTCTGAAACCTTTGTTTGATGCGTTTTTTCAAATTCTTGTCACCCCGTCAAGAGAGCCAGTCTTTGACATTCCAATCCCACTACATCTTACAGGGGGAACCAGCCAGATATGAGTAGATAGATTGAGCAATTTCTTTACCCATTTGTTCAGTTTTTCTCCCTTTTGTTACTTTAACAGTAGCAGAAAGACAAGCGATCGTAGTTCCTTGGTATAACTGTCTGGGGATGCCTTTTTCTTGCAATAAGCGAGATAACTCCTCTTCTACGACTACTCGCAAACGGGGACGTTGTGAAGGAGGAATATCAATCTCCTCTAAGATTATCTGATCTAGATTAATAGTAATGGTCATTCGATTTCTAACTGAAGGTCGGAGTTAAATCTAGGAGGATTAACAGAACGATCTATCAAGGGACTATCGATACCATCTACCCGAAGACGGACAAAATATTGTCCTGGTTCTAGATTAGATAGATCAAAGATAAGGGTATTGGTTCGATTATTAGGGGTTGAGGATAATTGTCTTATGTCTGGTGATAATTCGCGATCGCCGACTAACAAAAATACAGACTGTCCTTGCAACAACTGTTCATTTTTTTGCCAAAGCAATACGCGAGGGTTGAACTGAAGACGGAGTTGTCTATTGTCTATAATGTTGTTTTGTATCGGAAGTAAGTCTATGGAGGGTGAAAAAAATAAAGGTAAGGAATTAGTATGATTTTGCTTTATTTTTATCTTAACAGTATAAATACCAGCCAACCAATCATTTCTTGTTTCATCGAGTCTGACTTGAATTTCTGTATTGCTGCTATTAGGTTGAGGGATTATTTCAATGGGATCATTAATTCTCGGATGTTCCAAAATGACTCTAATTTCATTATCATCCCCCCTTAAATTATGACCTCGTAGAATTAAGGTTCCTCCTAACTCAATGCTGCTACTTCCTTCTGGTAAGGTAATTTGTTCGAGGGTGGGAATAGAAACTTGAGGGAGGGTTAAATTAGGTCGTACTGAGTCTGTATTAACGGTTAAAACGGGTAATGGGGTTTTAATGGGACGCGGACCAAAAATCAAGACAACAGAAGCTTCATAAGCAACAGAAAGGCGATATTCGGTTTGACAGGTACTCCACACCCTGGACATATCTTCTAGAGATAGATCAATTTGAATCAAGCGAACTTTTTCCACTTGATGTTGTAAATTACTGTCGGGAAACGCTTCTTCAATTTCCTTGGAACCGAGTATAGGATAGTCGTTTAAGGTTTGCATAATTAAACCTAACAACTTATGGTCTGATAAGAAGCTAGTATCGGCACTATAAGGGGTAATCAGATAAAATAGATTCAAAGCTAAGGGTTGAGGCCCTGTTTCTCCTGGTTTAGTCCGAATAGGTACATTGCGGTTACTCCAAGCGGGGTTAGAAACAGCTTGATAAAGATAAATATTAATTTGGTTCTTATCCTGAAAATTTTTACGGACTTGATCGAGAGGGAGTGTGGTCACTAACCCTCCTCCTAATTCTTCTCCTGCTACTCTTTCTAACCGTTGTCGTAAAGTAGCTGTTACCGCAGCGATCGCTAAAGCATTGCTCATTCTGTTTCTCCTTAAGTGCGACGTTGTTTTAAGTAATCTTTTAAAGATAAGTTAGGTTTTTTTGTTTTTCGTTTTTCATGGCTAGTTTTAGACTCTTTTGGAGTTTCTTGGGCAGGACGAACTATGATTCGCCCGATATTAATAGAAATTGATGTTTCTTCTTCTGCTTTTGGTTTTAAGTAATGAGAATTATTACATTCTTGGCTTTGCTTTGGAGTGATTGAGGGGTGAACTTTTACTATAGATGTGTTTTTCACTGGAGATTGTTGCCGTGAGAAAAAAATACTTTGTTTTAATAGAGACTTAGATGATGATTTTGTTGTTTGATTTTCAGTGAATTGTTCATTTACTGTTGATATTTCCTGTTTTTTATCGATATTATCAATTTTATTTTCAACCAAAGGGTAAATAGTCTGATTATTCTTTTCATTTTTTATCCTTGACTCTTCTCTTACATTATTAGCTTTGGAAGTTGTTTTGTTTCCAGTTACTGATTCATTTACTGTTGATATTTCCTGTTTTTTATCGATATTATCAATTTTATTTTCAACCAAAGGGTAAATAGTCTGATTATTCTTTTCATTTTTTATCCTTGACTCTTCTCTTACATTATTAACCTGTGAAGTTATTTTGTTTTCAGTTACTGATTCATTTACTGTTGATATTTCCTGTTTTCTATCGATATTATCAATTTTATTTTCAATCAGAGGATAAATAGAATTATTTTGCTTTTTATCTTTTATACTTAGTTCTTCTATTGAATTATTAACTTGTGAAGTTATTTTATTTTCAGTTAATGGTTTACTCTGAGAAAACAATTGGTTATTTGTTTCCACATCATTTATAATATTTTCGTGATTGTCTAAGGGATGATTAACCTCCAGACTTGATGATTCTGGAGAATCAATATCATTCAAAGCAAAAAATTCAAAAGGTTCTAAAATATTAATTTGATGTAATCTAGAGCGATTAACCGACCAATATCCCGACGGTAACAACGGCATAATCTCGGTCACTTCTAGTGTAAAATTTGACTGATTTTGAGAGTCTAAAGAACCTGATTTTTTATCTAAATCACTTTTAGTTTTTTCCTGTAGAGAAGAAGGATTAAAAGTAGAAAATGCCCAAAAATCACCTCCAATTGCCATATTTTGAGCAAAGAATGGCGCAATCAAAGGTTTTGCTACAGTAATGACTCCTTGAGTGCGTTGTATCAGTTGAGTCAAAAAATTATTCATTAGTTTGCCAAGTCCAGATAATATTGTCGTCTTATCGCACTCATGTTTAAGATTTCTGCCTCTTGCCAACCGTAAACCTTAGCCAAACTGTGAACTTCCTGCAATAACCGTTGCGCTTGATTGCTCAATTCTCGCCAAAAAAAATCAACAATGTCGAACAAAACTTGCCAGACATGACCGCAAGCAGGACAACTGAGATCCAGCAAAATTTCAGCTTGGGGGTCAGTTTCCGTCAATTGTTGAGTCAGAATAGCGATCGCAGTTTCGGGTAATTCCTCAGAACTCACAACTTTCCCTTCTAGATGAGCTTCTAACAAACATTGCTTAGCTAATTGTAACGTGGCTGTTTCCTCGTCTACTGCTGTCATAACGGTGGCTAAATCTAAACTATTGGGTAAGCGAAAATGTAGGTTAAGACGGTCTATACTCACTTGATAGTTACTCAACGGAGTTATGGTATCAGGATCAATAATACGAAGATCCTTCGTATTAAGGGAAAATTCCAGATTTTCTTGACATTGAGGACAAGTCGCAAAGCTGTTTAATTGTTCTCCAAAGGTGATCTCGCGTAACATTAATAAAGAAGCATCTCGACAACCAATACTCCAAGAAGCTAACTCTGTTAATTTTTTTTCTGGGAAAGCATAGGCCAGTAGGAGTAAAGCGCGATCGATGGGGTGTCGATCTTGCCCTAACTCCCAAATACGCACAATATCAGCAGCAGACAGAGAACGCATCTTAATAAAGTCAGAAGTTATAAGTCAAAAATTAGAAGTTGTTTTTGGAACAGAGATTGATACTCAACTCCAAAAACTTTTTTCTTTGAAAAGCCAGAGTTGAAACCTGGTTATCTCAGTCAATTTATGCGGGTTCAACAAAACTAGGTTCGGTGGGTTCTGTCACCTCATAATCCCGTTCCCATCCTTCATTTTGCAGTTGGATGCTTTGAATAGCGACAGCATTAGCATTAGCATCTAATTCAGGCATGGCCGTAAACTCAGAAACCCAACAACGATAGACTTTATAAGCGATCGCTACTTGTCCTGCTTCGTTGAGTAATTCGATAATAATATCTTTGCGAAAGTCCTTCAAAGATACTTCGGCCCCCAACCCAGACCCCCAGTTCCAAACTTTATTGGCCCATTGTTCAAAGTCCTTATCGTGACTGACTCCCCGTTCTAACATAATGGGTTCGTATTTGCTGGTTCCTGGAGAATGGCGAGGGGTACTCGGATCTCCCCCAATACGGTGAGATACGACTTCTGTGGTGCGTTTCAGTCCACCTACTTTAGAGATACCGGCCACATAGCGACCATCCCATTTCACCCGAAATTTGAAGTTTTTATAAGGGTCAAACCTTTCGGCGTTCACACTAAATTGAGGCATGATAGTTCTCCATGATGATTGCAAATAGTCATTCGGTTAAGCGAAATTGTCAGATACTCCCTTACAAACTGCCCTTAAGTCGCAATATCTCCTGCAATTTGTTGGAATTTGATAATGACAAATTCGGCTGGTTTCAGAGGGGCGAAACCAACGATAATATTGACGATGCCGCGATCGATGTCGTTTTGTGGGTTGGTTTCTTTGTCACATTTGACGAAATAAGCTTTACTGGGAGTGTCTCCTTGAAATGCTCCTTGACGAAACAAATTATTCATGAAAGCTCCTAGATTAAGCCGTATCTGCGCCCATAAGGGTTCGTCATTGGGTTCAAATACCACCCATTGAGTTCCTCGGTAAAGACTTTCTTGTAGGAATAAGGTTAAGCGACGAATAGGAATATACTTCCATTCTGAGGCGAAGCGATCGTCTCCTTCTAGGGTGCGAGAACCCCAAACTACATTGCCATAGACAGGGAAATTTCTCAGACAGTTCACTCCTAAAGGATTAAGAATTCCGTTTTCCCCATCTGTTAACTTAACTGTTAATTCCCTGACTCCCGTTAAGGTTGCATCAATACCAGCAGGGGCTTTCCAAACCCCACGGTTAGCATCAGTGCGAGAAAAAATGCCAGCCATGGCCGCAGACGGAGCAAAGGTTTCTAGTCGATTTTCTTTGAGGGGATTTTGTAATTTTATTCTGGGGAAGAAAATGGCTCCGTTTTGTTTCTCGCTCCAACCTGCCAGAAATTCGGATAAATTACGAGTTACATCATCTTTACTGTCCCAATCACTGGGGGGATCAACCAGCAACATTGCCCGTCGTTTTTCACAGTAAACCAGTGCTGCACTCCAGACACTGGGATCAATATCAATACCAGAACTTACTGGAGGAATGCAGAGTAGGTTGAATAAATCGGCTTTTTCTAAAGCGAAGATTCCCGTTTTTTCACTTTCACTTCCTTGATAGATTTGAGGACTATTATCCCCGTCAACTGCATCACCGTCAGAACCACCAGTTGCCTTAGCAGATGGATTTGGATTCTCATCAGATGGAGTTGGTGTCGGATTGGGGCGATCGCTCCCTCCCGACTCAAAGCGCACTAAAAAAGATTGAGTTTCTAGAATTTCTTTGATATAGCGAATAGCAGTGCTATTCATTGAGAGATTTCTAATCGTCTCTCTGGTAATCTCTTGAGTGCCTTGCTTAAGAACAATAGTTAAATTAAAGGTTTTATCGGTTTCTGGGGTTTCTGGGGTATCTGCGGTATCATGATCAACACTTACTTCCAGACCATTACCCCAAGTTCCCGCACTTGAAGCCTTTAACACTACTGCTGTTCCTGAACTGTCGAGGTTGATGGTCGCAGATTCTGCATTCGGAGGTTCCAGTCGAACGATAATTGCATCCGTTCCACCGTTTAAAAAATATTGTTGTACGGCAAAACTCATGGTACTTTTCAGGGATAAACCGCCAAAAAGACGCTCAAAATCCCCAAAGTTTTGAATTCTGACGGGATCATTACTCGGTCCTCTGTCCGCAAAGCCGAGAAAAGCGGTAATTGAAGTAGCAACCCCAGTAATAGTACGAACACCACTGGGAATTTCTTCTATGTAAACACCTGGATAAGTGGGAGTAATCGGCATAGTATTTTTTTCTCCGTGATTAATGCCAAAAAATTATAGTTGCAATAGTTTATATTGCTGTTTCAGACGAAGCAAAGTTTAAACATCAAGGGATTGAAGTCTATTCAGTTAGTATAGAATTTGATTTAAAAGATCACTAATGACTTCAATAACTCAGATTGTATCTTTACTTCTTATCGTATCAGAATCATGACGGATAAACATCAACTATTTTGGCTAGTTCATAAAATTTTATAAAAACTCTGATTTGTTCAGTAGCCCCAACTTCAATGTTATAAACCCTATTGTTGGCCAATCAAGGCAACTTTGATAATTGCCATGATAGTTCTCTCTAATTTTAAGGTAAACGCTTTGATTAAAAATCACCGAATATTTGTTTTTTTGTGTTAAGTACCTCCTTTCTTTGGTGGTTCCAATTCTTGAAATCTTGTTTTTAATCTAGTAATTTCTAGTTGTAGATGTTTTCGTTCCAATGCGTCAATTCTTGTTCCCATACTGGCAATTTCTTTTTGTTTTTGTTCCAATGCGTCAATTTCTGTTTTCAAGCCAGTGATTTCTGTCAATGTGTCTAATGTGTCAATTATTGTTTTCAATTCAGTAATTTTTTCCTCTATATTTTGGTCTTCCAATGCGTCAATTTCTGTTTTCAAGCCAGTGATTTCTGTTTCTAGATTTTCTTCTTCTAATGCGTCTAATTCCTCAAATCTTGTTCTCAAGCTAATGATTTCTACTTGTAGATTTTGTTGTTCCAATGCGTCTAATCTTGTTCTCAAGCTAGTGATTTCTACTTGTAGATTTTGTTGTTCCAATGTTTCAATTCTTGCTTTCTGCTCGTTAATCTGTTGGACTAATTTTTTAATGCCTGTGCGATTTTCTTTAACAGCTTGAGTAATAATGGCGACGACATCTAAAACTTTGATAGCTTTTCCATCAGAAGAAGTCAATAAATCAGATATTTTTTCTAACCTAAAAGCCGCGTTAAAACTGCTAGTATTATTATCAGGAATTTTAACAGGTCTTAAAGAGTTTAAAATTGTTTGAATTTCTGCCTTTCTCCACCTCAAAGGTTGAGTTTCTTCGGTATGTAAGGCGGTTGAGAAAAGTTGTCCGACTTCTAAAGTTTCCGCTTTAATATCTTTAGCCAATACTGTCCCATCACCTGCAACCGTTAACTGGTTTTCTACTTGCCCATTGACTTGACTGTCGAAACGAGCAATGGGTTGCTGATATTGAAATGATATATCAT
>NZ_JASJEB010000098.1 GCF_030064895.1 Crocosphaera sp.
CTAAAGAATTGCCACTATATTTTTTTATATGGATTCCCTTCGGTCAATTTATTTTTTGGTCGCCATTCATCCCTAACTTTTAGAAGATTAGGGTATTCTGGCGACATCAGGATAAAAACATAGAGTATATCCCCAATAAACAATGGTTATGGGGATGGATAGGTTCGTCCACAAAAAAATAAGCCTACCCCTTGCATTTCATACCCAATTTCCTGTACAATGTTTGATTGTGGCCAAAAGTTAGATTATAGACCTTGGCTACAGGTAAAAAAAGTCCGCTTCAAGATACTGAAGCAACTAAGCTTTAAGTCTTGGAGGTCTACGGCGACCAAGCTTAACCCGTTTTCACAGGCAGGTTAAACCTATCGTTCACTTTGTATATTGATTCCACCTAACCTACGTTAGCGTGTATTCATAAAAACAAAGCGAGGAAACACTATCTCGCTTGTTTAGGTGTGAAAAATGCACCTAAATTTTGTTGTCTAGCCTATAGAGGAAAAAACCGTGTCTGTTGGTCTTCTTGGAACCAAACTCGGTATGACCCAAATCTTCGAGGAGGAATCTGGCCTAGCCATTCCTGTCACCGTAGTACAAGCGGGTCCATGTACCATTACACAAATTAAAACCACCGAAACCGATGGTTATAGTGCCGTCCAACTCGGTTATTTAGAAGTAAAAGAAAAAGCCCTAACCAAACCAGAGTTAGGTCATTTAAAAAAAGTCGATGCTTCCCCCTTGCGTCATCTTAAAGAGTATCGTGTAGAAGATACCGCTTCCTATAATTTAGGAGAAGCCCTCAAAGCCGATATTTTCAATCCTGGAGACCTAGTAGACGTTTGTGGAACCTCCATGGGACGGGGGTTTGCCGGTTATCAGAAACGCCACAACTTTAGAAGGGGTAACATGACCCACGGTTCTAAAAACCACCGTTTACCAGGGTCAACAGGGGCAGGAACCACTCCAGGACGGGTTTATCCAGGTAAGAAAATGGCCGGTCAATATGGTGCGACTAAAACCACCACCCGTAAATTAACAGTGGTCCGGGTTGATGCGGAACGCAACCTACTGCTGATAAAAGGGGCAGTACCTGGAAAACCAGGCGGTTTATTGAATATTACCCCGGCCAACATCGTTGGTAAAAAATAACAAAACTAACCCAGAAGTAAACCAGAAAAAAATCAAAAAAAATGGTTGATTGTAACGTTAAAAACTGGCAAGGGGAAGAAGTAGGCCAGGCAAACCTAGAGTTAAAAGTGGCCAAAGAAGAAAGCGCATCGCACCTATTACACCGTGCCGTAGTGCGTCACTTAGCCAATGCTCGTCAAGGCAACGCTTCCACTAAAACCAGAGCAGAAGTTAGAGGGGGTGGACGTAAACCCTGGAGACAGAAAGGAACCGGTAGAGCCAGAGCCGGGTCGATTCGTTCTCCCCTCTGGAGAGGTGGTGGTGTCATTTTTGGTCCAAAACCCCGAGATTTTAGCCAGAAAATGAACCGTAAAGAAAGACGGTTAGCCCTGAGAACAGCGATCGCATCTCGGGTAGAAGACATGATCGTAGTAGAAAACTTCGCCGAACAACTACCCCAACCCAAAACCAAAGAACTCGCTGCAGCCCTAGCCCGTTGGGGCGTAGAACCCAGCGATAAAGTGGCTTTGGTGTTGCTAGAAGCCGGTGACAACATCTATTTGTCAGCACGAAATCTCTGTTTTGTCAAGATTTTGAGAGCCGATAGTTTGAATGTTTACGATCTGCTCAACGCCGATAAAATTGTCATCACTTCTGAATCATTAACAAAAATTCAGGAGGTTTACAATGACTGAATATAATCCCCGTGATCTCGCAGACTTAGTAATAAAACCGATTATTACCGAAAAAGCAACCCTGCTGCTAGAAGAAAATAAATACGTGTTTGATGTCTTGCCCAAAGCCACCAAACCAGAAATTAAAGCAGCGATCGAAAGTTTATTTGAAGTCAAAGTAACTTCAGTTAACACCATTCGGCCCCCTCGCAAAAAGCGTCGTGTGGGTCGATTTATTGGTCATAAACCCTTATATAAACGAGCGATCGTCACCCTAGAAGAAGGGGATAGTATTACACTCTTCCCCGACTTATAACCCCAGAACCATTAATAAACTGCTCATTAACGAACTGAACCTAAGTAATAATCATGGGTATTCGTACTTATCGGCCATACACACCAGGAATCAGACAAGCCTCTGTCTCGGACTTCTCGGAAATCACCAAAAGTAAGCCGGAAAAATCACTAACCAAATACAAACACAACAAAAAAGGTCGTAACAACCGAGGCGTGATCACCAGTCGTCATCGGGGTGGTGGACACAAACGGTTATACCGAATCATCGACTTCAAACGGAATAAATACGATATTCCAGCCACAGTCACCGCCATCGAATACGACCCCAACCGTAACGCCCGTATTGCCCTATTGCTCTACGAAGACGGAGAAAAACGCTATATTTTGGCTCCTGCTGGCATCAAAGTAGGAACAGAAGTTATCTCAGGTGAAAACTCTCCCTTTGAAATAGGCAACGCCCTACCCCTATACAAAATTCCCTTGGGGACAGAAGTTCACAACGTAGAATTAATCGCCGGCAAAGGTGGTCAAATGGTCAGGGCAGCCGGTGCAGCCGCTCAAGTGGTAGCTAAAGAAGGAAACTACGTCACCTTAAGACTGCCTTCCAAAGAAGTGCGCATGGTGAGAAAAGAATGTTACGCCACCATTGGTCGAGTAGGTAACATCGAAGCCCGTAATATCAAACTGGGTAAAGCTGGAAGAACCCGTCATCGTGGCCGCAGACCCCACGTCAGAGGAAGTGTGATGAACCCGGTAGACCATCCCCATGGAGGAGGAGAAGGCCGCGCACCAGTTGGTAGAAGCGGACCCGTGAGCCCTTGGGGTAAACCGGCATTAGGTGCCAAAACCCGTAATAAGAAAAAAGCGAGTTCGCGGCTAATTGTCCGTCGTCGCCGTTAAAACAGTTGAATTAGTTGAAATTATTATGAGTCGTTCCTTAAAAAAAGGCCCCTTTATTGCAGACAGTCTCCTCAGCAAAATTGAAAAACTCAATGAAAAAGGAGATAAACAGGTCATTAAAACCTGGTCACGGGCTTCCACCATCATCCCTGCCATGATTGGTCATACCATCGCCGTTCACAACGGAAGACAACACGTCCCCATTTTCATCTCCGAACAAATGGTCGGTCATAAACTCGGAGAGTTTGCCCCCACCCGTACCTTTAGGGGACACTCCAAGAGCGATAAAAAAGCTCGAAGATAACCACACAGGAGAGGGAAAATTAAGAATCCCAAAAAATTCTCAATTTACCTCATCCCATTACCCATAAGAAGTTATAGATAAACATAACCATCATGGCAGTTGATACAAGCACAGAAGCCAAAGCCAAAGCCCGTTATATTAGGATGTCACCCTTTAAAGTAAGACGGGTACTCGACCAAATTCGCGGCCGTTCTTATCGTGAAGCCTTAATCATCCTAGAATTTATGCCCTATCGGGCTTGTGAGCCAATTTTAAAACTATTGCGCTCCGCCGTTGCTAATGCCGAACATAATCAAGGACTAGATCCCGAAACCCTAGTGATTAGTCAAGCCTATGCAGACGGGGGACCAAGTTTGAGACGCTATCGCCCCAGAGCGCAAGGACGGGCTTATCAAATTCGTAAACCCACCTGTCATATTACCATTGCCGTCGCCCCCGAACTAGAAGAGGACTAACAGAACAATATGGGACAAAAAATACATCCAATTGGTTTTCGTCTCGGTATTACCAAAGAACATAAATCCTGTTGGTATGCCGATAAAAGACGCTATCCCGAACTATTACAAGAAGACTTAGTAGTTCGCCAGTATATCGAAAAAAATCTCAGTAATGCTGGTATTGCCGATATTCGCATCGAGAGAAAAGCCGATCAAATTGACCTCGCTATTCATACCGCTAGACCCGGTGTCGTAGTTGGTAGAGGAGGAAGTGGTATCGAGCAACTAAGAACTGGGTTACAAAAAGCCCTGGGAGAAAATCGTCAAATTCGCATCAACGTCATCGAAGTAGCAAGAGTTGATGCCGACGCTGCCCTCATTGCCGAATATATTGGTCAACAACTAGAAAGACGGGTTTCTTTCCGTCGTGTGGTACGCCAAGCTATCCAAAGGGCCCAACGAGCCGAAGTAAAAGGTATTAAAATCCAAGTAGGTGGCCGTTTAAACGGGGCTGAAATTGCTAGAAGTGAATGGGTAAGGGAAGGTCGAGTACCACTACATACCCTGAGAGCAGACATCGATTATTGCTATCGCACCGCCCAAACCATTTACGGGATTTTAGGAATTAAAGTTTGGATCTTCAAAGGCGAGGTAATTCCAGGACAGGAACAAGAAGCCATGGCTGCCCCAGCACCAACCCCTAGAAAGAAACGTCGTCCCCAACAATTTGAAGACCGTTCCAACGAAGAATAATCAACCCTGTTTTAAGTTAAACCTTATTATTAACGACCAATGTTAAGTCCTAGAAGAACAAAATTCCGTAAACAGCAGCGAGGGCGCATGAGAGGGTTGGCACGCCGAGGCAGTACCCTTAACTTTGGTGAATACGGCCTACAAGCCACCGAACCCTGTTGGATAACCTCCCGTCAAATCGAGGCCGCCCGTCGTGCTATGACTCGTTATATCAAACGGGGTGGGAAAATTTGGATTCGTATTTTTCCTGATAAACCCGTCACCATGCGAGCAGCAGAAACCAGGATGGGGTCAGGTAAAGGTTCCCCCGAATATTGGGTAGCAGTGGTGAAACCCGGAAGAATCATGTTTGAGTTAACAGGGGTAGAAGAAGAAGTTGCCCGTGAAGCCATGCGTCTAGCGGCTCAGAAACTACCCATTAAAACCAAGTTTGTAACACGCCAAGAGGAGTATAACTAAATTATGGCACTACCCAAGATAGAAGAAGTTAGAAAACTCAACGACGAAGAACTGGCAGAAGAAATATTAGCCACCAAACGGAAACTCTTTGATCTGCGTTTTCAGCAAGCCACCCGTCAGTTAGACGAAAAAACCCACCTGTTTAAACATACCCGTCATCGTATGGCTCAACTATTAACCGTCGAACGGGAAAGACAACTGAACATTAATCAACCATCTAGCACCACAGAAGAGGCGTAAAACAACTATGGCCGTTAAAGAAAGAGTTGGGGTAGTGGTTAGTACCAAAATGGATAAAACCGCAGTCGTAGCGGTTGAAAACCGTTCTCCTCACCCCAAATACCGCAAAATTGTCGTCAAAACCAAGAAATTTAAAGCACACGACCCCGAAAATAAATGTCAAGAAGGCGATCGTGTGCGTATCCGCGAAACCCGTCCCCTCAGTAAAACCAAACGCTGGGAAGTCAAGGACATTTTAACCGCTCATTAAACCCTTTTATTATCACCGTGATTCAACAACAAACCTATCTTAATGTTGCCGACAATAGCGGAGCCCGTAAACTGATGTGTTTGCGCGTTCTCGGTACCGGGAATTGTACCTATGGAAAAATTGGGGATAAAATCATTGCCGTTGTTAAAGACGCACTCCCCAATATGCCCGTCAAACGATCTGAGATCGTCACAGCCGTGATTGTGCGAACCCGTCAACCAGTCAGTCGTGCCAGTGGAATGACCATCCGTTTTGACGATAACGCCGCCGTTATTATTAACGATGATGGTAACCCCAAAGGAACCCGTGTCTTTGGTCCTGTAGCCAGGGAATTAAGGGATAAAAGCTTTACCAAAATTGTCTCCTTAGCACCGGAGGTACTCTAAAATGAGCAAAAAAAAATCTTCCCCCAAACGGTACAAAATGCACATCAAAAAAGGGGATACCATTCAGGTGATTTCAGGACGAGATAAAGGCAAAGTTGGAGAAGTTACCGATACTCTTCCTAAAACAAGCCAAGTGGTAGTTAAAGGCGTTAACGTCCGTACCAAGCACGTTAAGCCCCAACAAGACGGAGAATCAGGTCAAATCGCCACCATTGAGGCTCCTATCCACAGTTCCAACGTAATGCTCTACTCCACCAAAGAACAGGTGGCCAGTCGTATCAGCTACACCTTCACCGAAGAAGGTCGTAAAGTACGGATGCTGAAAAAAACAGGGGAAATTATCGATTAATTGCTCAATTTCCCTAAGTAAAAGCAAAACCCACCAAGAAAAAACTTAACAATGTTCCCCTGACCAAGCCCAGGGAAAAGGACAAATCATCATGGCCCAAGCAAGACTGAAAATCTTTTATCAAGAAACCATTGTGCCTAAACTGCAACAACAGTTTAGCTACACCAACATTCACCAAGTCCCCAAGGTAATCAAAATTACCATTAACCGAGGACTGGGAGAAGCTTCCCAAAATGCCAAAGCCCTAGAATCTTCTATTAGCGAAATAGAAACCATTACTGGACAAAAACCCGTAGTAACTCGCGCCAAAAAAGCGATCGCCGGGTTTAAGGTTCGTGAAGGAATGCCAGTGGGTGTCATGGTAACACTCCGTTCCGAAAAAATGTACTCCTTCTTAGATCGCCTAATTAACCTCGCCTTACCTAGAATTAGAGACTTTCGGGGAATTAGCCCCAAAAGCTTCGACGGACGAGGTAACTACAGTATTGGCATCCGTGAACAACTGATTTTCCCAGAAATTGATTACGATACCATCGATCAAATTCGCGGTATGGATGTTTCTATAATTACCACAGCCAAAAGCGACGAAGAAGGCCGCGCCTTACTCAAAGAAATGGGAATGCCCTTCCGTACCTAGTCAAGTCCTCACCTTACAGGAGAAACCGATCATTTTATAATGGCAACTAACGACACTATTTCCGATATGCTTACCCGTATCCGCAACGCCTGTGCGGTACGCCACCCCACAACCATTGTTCCCACCACCAGAATGACCCGCAGTATAGCCAAAGTTCTCCAAGAAGAAGGCTTTATTGAGGGGTTTGAAGAGGCTGGGGAAGGGGTCAAAAAACATCTCGTCATCTCCCTCAAATATAAATCAAGAGGCCGTCAGCCGATTATTAATACCCTGAAACGGGTTAGTAAACCAGGGCTGCGAGTCTACTCCAATCGTAAAGACTTACCCCGTGTCCTGGGAGGCATCGGCATAGCCATTATTTCCACCTCCAAAGGGATCATGACAGACAGAGAAGCCCGCCGTCAAAACGTCGGGGGAGAGGTTCTTTGTTACGTTTGGTAAGCAAACGGTCAATATCCCAAAGAACCTAGTTATAACTCACTGATCACAGATAACCCATAAAAAAATGTCTCGTATTGGTAAAAAACCTATTCCTTTGCCCAATAAAGTCACCGTCGACATCAAAGGGCAACATATCGCAGTCAAAGGACCAAAAGGGTCCCTAGAATTAGACTTACCTTCCAAAGTCAGCGTCAACCAAGAAGGGGAAACCGTCGTTGTTCAAAGAGACGATGATTCTCGTACCGCCCGTGAACGTCATGGACTCTCCCGTACCTTAGTGGCCAATATGGTCGAAGGGGTTTCTAAAGGCTTTGAAAAACGCCTCAGTATCCAAGGGGTTGGTTATCGGGCCCAGGCACAAGGGACAAAATTAACCCTCAACGTTGGCTACAGTAACCCAGTAGAAATGATCATGCCCAAAGGTATTGATGTCAAGGTTGAAAGCAATACTACAGTTATTGTTACTGGTATCGATAAAGAAATAGTCGGTAACATGGCCGCTAAAATTCGTGCCGTTCGTCCCCCAGAACCCTATAAAGGGAAAGGTATTCGTTACGTTGATGAATTTGTCAGACGTAAAGCAGGTAAAGCAGGTAAGAAATAATCATGAAATTAACACGCAGAGAATCTTTAAAACGTCGTCATCGACGCATTCGCAAAAAAGTCAGTGGTACACCCGACTGTCCCCGTTTAGCGGTTTTTCGCTCCAATCATCATATTTATGCCCAAATTATTGATGATGTAGGCCAACATACCCTGGCAGCCGCTTCTACCCTGGAACCAGATGTTAAACAGAATATTTCCTCCGGGGCAACCTGTGAAGCTTCGGCCGCCGTTGGTAAATTAGTGGCCGAACGAGGTAAAGCTAAAGGCATCGAACAAGTGGTTTTTGATCGCGGCGGCAACATCTATCATGGTCGGGTCAAAGCCTTGGCTGATGCAGCTAGGGAAGCCGGATTACAGTTTTAAATCAAACTATATTTTTTACACTAAACGGTAATTACTATGGCAAAAAATCGCAAAAATAGCCGAGAAAAGGCAAAAGAAAGCAACTGGCAAGAACGGGTTATCCAAATTCGTCGGGTCAGTAAAGTTGTTAAGGGTGGGAAAAAACTCAGTTTCCGCGCCATTGTTGTTGTTGGCAACGAAAAAGGCCAAGTGGGTGTTGGTGTGGGTAAAGCTGGAGATGTTATCGGTGCTGTCCGTAAAGGGGTGGCCGATGGCAAAAAACAGCTAATCGATGTTTCTTTAACTAAGTCTAGTTCCATTACCCATATCGCTAAAGGGGTTTCCGGTGGGGCAAAGGTAATTGTGCGTCCTGCTGCTCCTGGTACTGGTGTAATCGCTGGTGGAGCGGTGAGAACCGTCTTAGAATTGGCTGGTTTGAAAAATATCCTGGCTAAGCAACTCGGGTCGAATAATCCTCTTAACAACGCTAGAGCAGTGATTAACGCCCTAGAAGGGTTACGTACTTTCTCGGAAGTGGCTCAAGAAAGAGGAGTTCCTTTAGAGCATCTTTACACCTAAATCAAGAAAATAAACATGAGAATACACGAAGTTAGCCCCCAAAAAGGATCAACCAAACGCCGTCGCCGTATTGGTCGCGGTATTTCCGCCGGCCAAGGTGCTAGTGGTGGTTTTGGGATGCGGGGTCAAAAGTCTCGCTCTGGAACCGGTACTAAGGCCGGGTTTGAAGGGGGACAAATGCCCCTCTATCGTCGGGTTCCTAAGTTAAAACATTTTCCTCTGGTTAACCCTAGCTATTACACCATCATCAATGTTAGTAAACTCAATAGTTTGCCAGCTAACAGCGAAGTTACCCTGGAAAGTTTAATGGAAGCAGGGTTAATTACCAGTAATGATGGTCCGTTGAAAGTGTTAGGAGACGGAGAATTAAGCGTTGCTTTGACGGTTAAAGCTGCTGCCTTTACTAAATCAGCTAAGGCCAAAATCGAAGCTGCTGGAGGTAGTTGTCAAGACTTATCACAAGCTTCTGAAACCCCTAATGAGAGTGAAGAATGAACAGTTAATCATGACCTCTCCTTCTCTAGAGAACCTGGGTTCGATATCAGGAAATTTATAGACAACTTGTCAAACTCAGGAGTCCCAAACAGCGATTCTTTCGTTTGAAAAAATCCAACTCCGAACCCCGAACTCCTAACTCCGAACTCAGACAGAGAGGTTTGATTTTCCTTGAATTATTCCTTCCTTTTCCTCAATCCCAACCTCCCTAAAACATAATTATCAACTATCAATTATTAGTTATCAATTATTAATTGTTTGATAAAATGTCACAATTAATAAAATATCGTTAATCACTGAGGTTACCATTAATGGTTGTCAGTCGAGAGAAAACACCTACAGCACAAGAAACGTTTTTACAGATGGCTCAAGCAGCCGGCCTAAGAGGGCGGTTGTTGATTACCATTGGCTTACTCATTTTAATTCGTTTTGGGATTTTTATTCCCATTCCTGGCATCAATCGCACAGAATTTGCTAGAGCTATTAGCAATAGTCCAGTTTTGGGCTTTTTAGACATTTTTACTGGTGGAGGGATTTCTACACTAGGTATTTTTGCACTGGGGATTCTACCCTTTATTAATGCTTCCATTATCATGCAGTTGTTAACCGCAGCTGTTCCTGCTTTGGAAGATTTACAGAAAAATGAAGGAGAAGCAGGAAGACGGAAAATCTCCCAGATTACCCGTTATGTGGCTGCTGGTTGGTCTGTAATCCAAAGTACCGCCATTACCATTGGTCTACTACGACCTTATGCTTTAGGAGACCCTTTTTGGTTCGTTCCTGAAACGGTTTTGGCCTTAACTGCTGGTTCCATGTTCGTTATGTGGGTATCGGAGTTAATTACAGAGCGAGGTATCGGGAATGGTGCATCATTATTGATTTTTGTCAATATTGTGGCTAGTTTACCGAGAACTTTAGGACAAACTATCGATTATGCCCAAACTGGAGGCAGACAAGCGGCAGCACAGGTTGTTATCCTCTTGTTAGTCTTCTTAGTGATGATTGTGGGTATTGTCTTTGTTCAAGAAGGAACCCGACGCATTCCTATTATCTCAGCCCGTCGTCAAGTGGGACGTAAGCTTTACAGGGAAAGAACCAGCTATTTACCCCTAAGACTCAATCAAGGGGGTGTCATGCCCATTATTTTCGCTTCTGCTGTGTTGATTTTACCCCAATCTTTAGCAGGATTTTTTGGTAGTGAGGGAGCAGTTAGTCAAGTTTTGGTACAAGTTGCCAATGCGTTGCGTCCTGGAACTTGGGTTTATGTGGGGGTTTATTCTTTATTAATCCTATTTTTTAGTTATTTCTACGCTTCTTTAATCGTTAACCCGGAAGATGTGTCGAAAAACCTCAAAAAAATGGGTTCTAGTATACCTGGTCTTCGTCCAGGGGAAAAAACCAAACAATATCTCGAAGGGGTACTAAACCGTCTTACCTTTTTAGGGGCGATCTTTTTGAGTTTTGTGGCCACAGTTCCGACTTTAGTTGAAGGAGCAACAGGTGTTACAACCTTCCGAGGGTTAGGGGCAACCTCCTTACTTATTTTAGTTGGTGTAGCCATCGATACCGCTAAACAAATTCAAACCTACGTTATATCTCAACGCTATGAGGGAATGATTAAACAGTAGGTGATCAGGGTTAAGGAGTTTCAAGTTCCTTAACTCTATCTCATGGCAACAATAACAACAACCAAGAACACAAAAAATTATGAGTACAGGGAAGGGATTGATTTTTTTGGGTCCACCTGGTTCGGGAAAAGGAACCCAGGCTCAAGAGTTATCAACAGAACTTAATATCCCCCACATTTCCACAGGGGAAATGTTACGAGCAGCGATCGCTAAAAAAACTCCTTTAGGACAAAAAGCTCAAGGTTATATGGATAAAGGGGAATTAGTACCTGATGATTTATTATTAGGTTTAATAGAAGAACGTTTAAAGGAGGAAGATGCTCAAAAAGGCTGGATTTTAGACGGATTTCCTCGTAATGTTGCTCAAGCAGAATTTTTAGATAAATTGCTCCAGAAATTAGCCAAATTTTCCGAACAAGCGATTAATTTAGACGTTCCAGACCCAGTTATTATCGATCGCTTGTTATTACGAGGGCAAAAAGAAGGGCGAAAAGACGATAACGAAGAGACCATTCGCCGTCGCTTAGAAGTTTACCGAGAAAAAACCCAACCAGTCCTAGACTATTATCGTCAACAGGATAGACTTTCTTCCGTTGATGGTAACCGGGAACTGCAAGAAGTTACCAAAACACTGAAAGCAGTGCTTGTTTGAGATGGAAATTAAATTCGGTAAAAAGTCAATAGTAACAAGGAGGTTTGCTAAGATATGTAAGGGAAAGTTGACCGAGACCTCTCTTTTATGATAGAGAAAAGTCCGACCAGAACAGAAACTAATACTTTCCTAATTATACTATTTGAGGAATAAAATTGTGTCAAAACAAGACCTAATTGAAATGGAAGGAACCGTAACTGAGTCACTTCCAAACGCTATGTTTCGCGTGGATCTTGACAACGGGTTTAATGTCTTAGCCCATATTTCTGGGAAGATCCGTCGTAACTATATTAAAATTCTGCCAGGCGATCGGGTTAAAGTAGAATTAACCCCCTACGATCTCACCAAAGGAAGAATTACCTATCGGCTAAAAGGGAGTAAAAAGTAAGATAGGAGGGGACTGTTAAAAAAGTAAGCATTTTGTTAACTAAATTACTAATAATCCCCTAATCGTCAACTCTGAAACCACCATTTTAGCTAACACCAACAAGCAAATTTTGCTATAATAATAAGCTTGCAGTCCTGCTGTAGAAAAATCCATGAAAGTTAGACCATCAGTCAAAAAAATGTGCGAAAAATGTCGCGTTATACGGCGGCGTGGGAGAGTCATGGTACTGTGTACTAACCCAAAACACAAGCAACGTCAGGGTTAGAATGACATCTCCCAAAAACCATAGAAACAAGAAACCAACAAGAACAAGCTAAGAGGGAAAACAAAAGTGGCAAGGATATCTGGTGTTGACCTGCCAAGAGATAAACGAGTCGAAATAGGCTTAACCTATCTGTATGGTATCGGTTTATCACGATCTCAAGAAATTTTAGCAGAAACGGGTGTCAACCCTGACACCCGTGTGCGAGACTTAAGCGACGAAGATGTGGCCAAGCTACGGGCCTGCATCGAAGACAACTACCAAATAGAAGGGGATCTCAGAAGATGGGAAGCCATGAATATCAAGCGGTTAGCTGATATCGGTACCTATCGGGGTCGTCGTCATCGTCAAGGACTTCCAGTCAGAGGACAACGGACAAGAACCAACGGTCGTACTCGTCGTGGTAGAAAGGTCACTGTCGCAGGGAAGAAAAAAGCTCCCTCCAAGAAATAATCAGCATCCATTGACTATTGATCAGTTAGAGAGACATTTTAACGAAAGATTATGGCGCGACCAACTAAAAAAGGCGGACCCAAAAAACAAAAGAAAAACGTTCCCAATGGAGTGGCTCATATTCAGTCCACTTTCAACAATACCATTATCACTATTTCCGACACCAAAGGAGATGTAGTGTCCTGGTCTTCAGCCGGTGCCAGTGGCTTTAAAGGAGCAAAAAAAGGAACCCCCTTTGCTGCTCAAACCGCAGCCGACTCAGCAGCCCGTAGAGCGATCGACCAGGGAATGCGGCAAATAGAAGTAATGGTAAGCGGACCTGGAGCCGGTCGAGAAACAGCAATCCGCGCATTACAAGGGGCAGGATTAGAAATTACCCTAATTCGCGATGTTACCCCCATTCCCCATAATGGCTGTCGTTCTCCAAAAAGACGAAGAGTTTAGCCAGCCTCACCCATAGAGCAAAGTATAAAGAATTGGCGTTAGGACGGACACAAATGGTGTCTGGGAGGCATTTGACAATGAAGGGAGGTCACTAGACGTGGCGCAGTTTCAGATTGAGTGTATAGAATCTAAGACTCAGAAAAATCAGAGTCAATATAGTAAGTTTGTCCTAGAGCCGTTGGAACGGGGTCAAGGGACAACGGTTGGTAATGCCTTGAGACGGGTGTTATTAGCCAACTTAGAAGGGGCAGCAGTAACGGCCATTCGTATTGGTGGAGTAAACCACGAATTTGCTACCATTCCTGGGGTGAGAGAAGATGTCTTAGAAATCATGTTAAACATGAAAGAGATCGTCCTCAAAAGCTATACTGACCAACCCCAGATCGGTCGCTTGGTGGCCACAGGGGCAGCCCATGTCACAGCAGCCCAGTTTGAGTTACCCTCAGAAGTAGAAGTGGTTAACCCCACCCAACCCATTGCGACCTTAACCGAGGGAGCAAAACTAGAGATGGAGTTTCGCATCGAAAAAGGGGTGGGGTATGTACCAGTAGAAAGGTCTAAGGATGAACCAGCAGCCCTCGACTTTTTACAGATCGATGCAGTGTTTATGCCAGTGACCAAGGTGAATTACAGTGTTGAGAGTATTCGTGGGGAAGAAGGGGAAGCTAAAGACCGTCTCACGCTAGAAATTTGGACAAATGGGAGTTTTAACCCCAAAGAAGCCTTATCTACAGCAGCAGACGTTTTAGTGGACTTATTCAATCCCCTAAAAGACCTAAATCAACTGGAAACCGCCGTTCAAGAATACCCAGATGAAGAAAATCCTCAAAGTCAAATTCCCATAGAAGAATTACAGTTGTCTGTACGGGCTTACAATTGCTTGAAACGGGCGCAAATTAATACTGTGGCTGACTTGTTGGATTATAGTCAAGAGGATCTCTTGGAAATTAAAAACTTTGGGCAAAAATCGGCTGAAGAAGTCATTGAAGCCCTACAAAAACGTTTGGGGATTACGTTACCCCAAGAAAAAGCAAAAGCTTAATGCTTAAGCAAGCATAACTGTTCCATTACGTTAGGGAGGAAAAACAACTATGCGTCATCGGTGTCGTGTCCCCCAGTTGGGCAAACCAGCCGACCAACGAAAAGCTTTATTGCGATCGCTGGCAACAGAGTTAATTCGTCATGGTCAAATCAAAACCACAAAAACCCGTGCAAAAGCAGTCCGCTCTGAAGTAGAACGGATGATCACTTTAGCTAAAGATGGGTCATTAGCAGCTAGACGGAAAGCCATAAGTTATCTCTATGATAAAAATTTGGTTCATGCTTTATTTGCCGATGCTCCAGAACGGTACAAAGGCCGTAAAGGAGGATATACCCGTATTGTACGGACGGTTCGTCGTCGGGGAGACAATGCGGAAATGGCCATTATTGAGTTAACGTAACCTGAGTTCGGAGTTCGGAGTTCGGAGTTCGGAGTTAAGGTCTTTTGAGAAACGGTAACACGGTTTGTCTATGGAAAGTTTAAAAGAACATCCCGACCAAAAACGAGTTGCCCTGGTGATCCAGTATCAGGGAAGTCGTTTTCATGGTTGGCAAAGACAACCGAACCAGCGAACCGTTCAAGAAGACATCGAAAGAGCCATTGCTGAGGTTTTAGGCTATCATACTCCTATTCATGGAGCAGGCCGAACCGATGCTGGTGTTCATGCTGCGGCTCAAGTCGCCCATTTCGACTATGTTAGTCCCATTCCTCCCCAACAATGGGCAGATATTTTGAACCATAGACTGTCCGAAGATATCTTAATTCGAGGCTCACAGGCGGTTCCGGCAACTTGGCACGCACGATTTTCTGCCTTGTGGCGACGTTATCGTTATAGCTTTTATACCGATAAATGCCCAAACTTGTTTGTTAAACCCTTTAGTTGGCACTATTATTATGAGCCTCTAGACGTGGAATTGATGCAAAAAGCGTTAAATCCTCTGTTGGGTAACCACCATCTAGCGGCCTTTCGTCGTACAGGGTCTCAGCGTCATCATTCCTGGGTAGAAGTCCAAGATACTCAATGTTATCGTCAAGGATCTTTTATTCATTTAGAAATCCAAGCTAATGGGTTTTTATACGGAATGGTAAGGTTATTGGTGGGAATGTTGGTAGAAGTGGGCAGTGGTAAGCGATCGCTACACAATTTTACCGACATTTGGCAAAACCAACGCCGTGAACAAGTTAAATATTCTGCCCCGGCCAAGGGTTTATGTTTATTAAGAGTGGGTTATAGCGATTTTCCCCTATCCTCAAATATTTGGTTTGATACTCAGCCCTTATTTATGTTTAGAAATGATAGGGACTTGAAAACAGAGGAAATGGTTACTTAATCTCTAAAATTGCTCTGCTTTGAGCCAAATAACAACCTAGTTAATTTTTTATTCCTTAACTATTCATGAACAAAACAATTACACCCATACCTAAGATGGTTAAAGAGGAAATCCTCAAACCAGAAGCACTTGAAAAGAAATGGTATGTCATAGACGCAACGGATCAGCGTTTAGGACGACTCGCTTGCGAAGTGGCCAAAATTCTACGGGGCAAAAATAAGCCGATCTACACTCCCCACATGGATACAGGGGATTTTGTGATCATTATCAATGCTGATAAAGTAGTGGTCACCGGTCGCAAAAGCTCTCAAAAATTATATCGTCGTCACTCGGGAAGACCCGGGGGGATGAAGGTAGAAACCTTTGACAAGCTACAACAACGCATTCCTGAGCGTATTGTAGAAAAAGCGGTCAAGGGGATGTTACCGAAAAATGCTTTAGGTCGTCAACTGTTTACTAAGTTGAAAGTCTATCCAGGGCCAAATCATCCTCACGAAGCTCAAAAACCCGAAGAATTAACCTTAAACACTATTCCTAAAGGAGATAAATAATGGAAGGAACCGAAAATAAAGATAAAGTAGTTTATTGGGGAACCGGTCGCCGTAAATCATCAGTGGCCAGAGTCCGTCTTGTTCCTGGTAGTGGCGAAATTGTCGTTAACAAAAAACCAGGGAATATCTACTTCAACCGCATCCCTAGCTATCTGCAAAACATCAAAGGTCCTCTAGAGACGTTAGGATTAGAAAGTGACTATGATATTCTGGTCAATGCTCATGGTGGTGGTTTAACTGGTCAATCGGATGCTATTAAACTAGGTGTAGCTAGAGCTTTATGTGAGTTAGCTCCCGAAAACCGTCCTCCCCTCAAAGCAGAAGGTTATTTAACCCGTGATCCTCGTGCTAAGGAACGGAAAAAATACGGGTTACACAAGGCGCGTAAAGCTCCTCAATACTCTAAACGATAAATTTAATAAGGAGACAAAAATTATGGCAAAACCTGAGATTCATCCGACTTGGTATCCTGAAGCAAAGGTTATTTGTAACGGGGAAGTAGTGATGACTGTGGGATCGACTCAACCTGAGATTCATGTTGAAGTTTGGTCTGGTAATCATCCTTTTTACACTGGAACCCAGAAGATTATTGATACAGAGGGACGGGTAGATCGTTTCCAAAAACGTTACGCTATGATTGGCAAAAAAAGCAAGAAAAAAGCAGCCGAAACAGATGCTTCCGACGAATAGCGAATCAAGTCGATTATATGACCCAGCAGAGTTTCTGCTGGGTTGTTGTTTATTAGTTAATAATTAATAGTTAATAGTTAATAATGAATTTAACTGGTAACTAGATAAGGACTAACCTTAATTTAATAACTTATAGTGGAGAAATATTATGGCTGAATCTTATTTATTAGAAAAATTACAATCTGTTGAACAAACTTATCAGGAATTAACCCGTCGTTTGGCTGATCCTGATATTGCTACTAACCCTGATGAGTTACAACGGGTGGCAAAATTGAGATCGTCTTTGGAAGAAACAGTTAATACTTATCACACTTGGCAGGAAACTCAAGAGGAATTAAAAGGGGCAAAACAAATTCTGAAAGAAGCTGGTGGCGATCCTGAAATGAGGGAAATGGCCTCTATGGAGGTGAGTGAGTTGGAGGAAAATATAGAACAGTTAGAAGAACGGTTAAAAATTCTTTTATTACCTCGTGATCCTAACGATGATAAGAATATTATGTTAGAAATTCGCGCCGGAACCGGTGGGGATGAAGCTAGTATTTGGGCGGGAGATTTAGTTAGGATGTATTCTCGTTATGCTGAGTCCCAAAGATGGAATGTTAAGCTGGTGAGCGAGTCTTTGGCGGATATGGGTGGCTTTAAGGAGGCTATTCTGGAAATTACTGGCGAACAGGTTTATAGTAAGCTCAAGTTTGAAGCTGGAGTTCATCGGGTGCAACGGGTTCCTGTGACGGAAGCAGGAGGACGGGTTCATACTTCTACTGCTACAGTGGCTATTATGCCGGAAGTGGATGATGTGGAAATTAAAATCGATGCTAAGGATATTGAAATGACCACGGCGAGATCCGGGGGTGCTGGTGGACAAAATGTTAACAAGGTGGAAACTGCGGTTGATTTAATGCACAAACCCACTGGTATTCGTATTTTTTGTACTGAGGAGCGATCGCAGTTGCAAAACCGTGAACGAGCTATGCAAATTTTACGGGCAAAGTTATATGAGATGAAGTTACGGGAACAACAAGAAGCGGTGAGTTCGATGCGGCGATCGCAGGTAGGTACGGGATCTCGTTCTGAGAAAATTCGTACTTATAATTACAAGGATAATCGGGTTACTGATCATCGTTTGAGTCAAAATTTTGCTTTAGTGGGAGCATTAGAAGGGGATATTGATAATATTATTGAGTCTTGTATTTCTCAAGATCAACAGGAACGTTTGGCTGAGTTGGCTAATTCTCCTGAAACGGCAGATTCTATCAATTAATGTGAGTTCGGAGTTCGGAGTTCGGAGTTCGGAATTCGGAGTTATTGTTTCATCAGTTTTTAACTGTTTATTGAAGGGAAGGAAAGATGACTATTATTCAATGTCTTCATACTGCTATTTTAGTGTCTGATTTGGAGAAAGCAGAACAATTTTATGGGGAGATTTTAGGGTTAGAAAAGGTTGAGCGTCCTTTGAAATATCCTGGCACTTGGTATCAAATAGGTGATTATCAAATTCATTTAATGGTTCATTCTGGGTTTGAATTTAGTTTATCTAATCAAGAAAAATGGGGACGCAATCATCATTTTGCTTTGGGTACTGATAAGTTAAGTGATATTATTGCTCGTTTAGAAAGTCATGGTTATTCTGTACAAATGAGTCAGTCAGGTAGGGCAGCTTGTTTTACTAAAGATTTTGATGGTAATGTTATTGAAATTAATCAGTTATAACAAAAGCTAAGTTTATTCTCCATAATGAGTTTTTGCTCGAATAATCAAAATTGTTTTATTTTCTTCTAGTATTTCATAGAGAATTCTATCTTTTAGATTAAGTCGATAAGAATATAATCCCTTTAATTCTCCTTTTAAGAGTTTACCAAGATAAGGGTTAATTGTCAAAATTGTCTCAAAAATGTGCTTCAGTTTTTGGCGTTGTTTGTCAGTTAATTGCTTAATATCTTTACTTGCTTTTTTAGAAAAAATAACCTGATAGTTACTCATTACTATTAAAAACCTCTTCCATTGTTAAGGTTTCTCCTTGTTTATACTCTTCTTTTGCTTCTTTAATATCATTTAAAAGATTGGGATCTTTCAATAATTCGCTTGTTTCTGTCCAAGACTCTAATTCATTTTGATCAATTAAAACAAAACTTTGGTTTTCTTGTACAATAACCACTCCTCCAGGTTCATTTTTTGCTCTTTCAAAAATTTCTTCTAGATTATTTTTGGCGTATTCAAGGGTTACATGATACATGGTTGTTTATATTTCGATTAATTTTACTTTATCTGTTTATATTATAATAGCAATCAGAAAATTAAAGACGACCTGAAATAACAAATATTCCACCGGCAACTAAAAAACTTGTAACTACAGTAATTAAAATACCAATTAATGTCCAAATTAAGATCCAAACTAATGCCCAAACTTTAGTTTTTTGTGAGTTTTTAATCTCTTTTACATCTTCTTTTATAGCATTAATTTCTCCTTTTAATATTTCTCTTTCTGCTTTTGCTTCTGTCAACTCAATTTTGATGTCTGTAACATCTTTCTGTAAACTGTCCAAATTTTGATTAATATCTCTTAGAATTTCTGTTAAATCTTTTTCAATATTGATTGAATTTTTTTTGTCTTTATTATCAGAGTTTTTCATAAAAAATAGTAATAACTTTTGTTTTGTCAACTTTTTTTGCAAATCTTATTGATAAGAACAAAGATATAGCAATTAGGTTTCAGTTGCGAGAAAATTAGGATCAGGGTTTAACAGTGTTAAACCCCTACAAGAACTGATTAGTACGGACATAATACTATTACAGCAGTTTGCGAGTCATTAAAGTACAACTAAAGCTTAATT
>NZ_JASJEB010000030.1 GCF_030064895.1 Crocosphaera sp.
ATAGACAGGCTAGTTAGGACACATAAATTATATTTTAAGGGAACAGGGAACAGGGAACAGGGAACAGAAAAATGTCCTAATAGCTTTGGCGACTGCTATAGCTTTTCCCGGACTCATGAGGTACTGCTAATATCGCGCTTCCGAACTCCGAACTCCGAACTCCGAACTCCTAAAATTTACTTTCATAGCGTATGGTTGCTTCGTTTAAGGTATAGTCGTAGGAAAAGCGAATTGTGGACTTATTTTCTAGTTTATAAACGGTTTCTAGCACGGGAAATAATCGTAAATTTGTTAACCCAAGACTCTCACCAAGTTCAGTTGTTTGTTGATTGGCATTAAATACCCAATCTTGTAAGAAAGGTAAAATTACTACAGCAGATTGTATGACACCAGTTTCTACTAATTGGCTAGAATTTCGTCTTTGTAATTTTTCAACTACATCGGGCAATTGTTGACCAAACAAGGTTAATAATTCAGTATTACTTAAAGGAGGATTACTGGAAAAAGAAACAATGGGCGATCGCAATAAGTCGGCGATGGAATTTGCTCCTAAATTACTGATTTCAATACATCTGGCTAAATTATTTAAGTTTTCTGGAGAGGTTTTATTATAAGTGGCAATAGGCGGCGTATTTCCATCATTAAATTGACAAACATCATCAAAAATATTGCCAACATTGGGTAAAACTTCACTAGCACTTCCTGCAACTCTTAAGGTTATTTCGGCTGATTTTGCTCTACCACTTTGGACAATATCATCGGCAATTTCATTATCTTGAATAGAACGGAGTGCGACAGCGAAAATATATAATTTTAGTTCTAAATCAATTATGGGGTTTAATAATCCTTGTTGGGGTAAAAAAGTTAAGGTATTTTCGTTTTGATCGCTAATAAAAACACGAGTTACAGGTAAATTAACTTGACCATTATTTATTCTGATTTGTCCTGATGGTTCAATTCTTAATACTTCTGCTAAAGATAAACTATTGATTTTACCATTTAAGTTTAAATTACCACTCAGATTAAGAAATGTTTTGGGAAGAGTTAATGTTCTTTCACTTTTAAGAGAAATATTATCAATGTTTATTTTAAGGTTATTTAATTCTGGTGGAATGACAATATTATTTTTAGTGGCAAGGATTCCTACCCACTGTTGAAATAAAGGTAATTTTTCTTCCGATTTTAAACTTAAATTAGGAACTTGTATTTTCCCTTCTGTCAAGTCAATATTACCACCAATTTTGGGACTAATTAATGCACCTGTAATCATCAGATTCCCATTAATTAGTCCTTGATAAAATCCTGATTCGTTTACTTCGTCTTGACTAACTTGGATAGTAAGAGGATTATTAACAATTTGTTCCCTGGGAAGAGGTAATAATGGAAACTCTCCTGTAATATCTAAGCGTGTTTTAACAACATCTACGGTTAATTGTTCAACATTAAGACTTCTATTATTGAGGTTTACTTCTCCATTTAAGGTGAAAACTGTGGGGAGTAAATTATTAGTCAATTGTGCATTATTTAAGTTGAGGTTAATTTTACTATCAGAGTTTAAAGAAATTCTCAGTTGATTATCAATAGATATTTTTCCTTGTACGTTTGCTGTAAAATCCCCTTCTCCCCCCACCCAAATAATTTGATCGAGGGTTAAAGGTTGTAGTAAAGTAAAAGCTTCTTTTCCTAAGTTTGCTGTAATTTTAAATTGATCGTTAGTATTTTCTACAATAGGAAAAGGTAGAGTAGTAGAGAAATTAATAAATTCAGGTTGAGTCGTTGCTACTTCTAGTTTATTATTACTATAATTAAATTCTCCTCCTAAATTAATGTCAAGTAATCGAGCATTAATTGCTCCATCCTTAAATTCAAAAATACCATCAACTATGGGAGCTTTTAAATTACCATTAAGTGTCCCTTCTACATTAATAACACCGTTAACATCGCTAGGGACAATAATTAGGTTGCGCACTAAGTCTAAAGTTAAATTTTCTACTTTAAATGTGGATGAGTCAAGAGAAAAATCAGCATTATTATAAGATAAGTTAAGAATTCCTGATGCAGTTGCTTTCCCTAATTTTATTTCATGATTAACAGAAATTGTTCTATCTTGGAGTTGTCCAGTAATCTCTATTTTTTCAATAGGAATGACTTGCGAACCTTCCATAATTAATCCTAATGAGGGTACAATGGAAGCAGTAGAAGGTTGAGGAGTCCATGTCCATTTATTCCCTTCAAATTGTATGTCTATTTGAGGATTATTTATAGTTCCTTTTAGGATCATTTCTGCATTATATTGTCCTTTAATATCTAATTGTCTCGGTAAATCTCCTGCTTGCGTTTTAGCAAAAACTTCTTCTATTTTCTGATCATTAATCCAAAATTGATAAAGTTGTTCAGTAATGGAGTTTAGAGAATTTCCAGCAGCATTAGTTTGTATATTTTCTGCTGTCGTAAAGTTGGGTTGTTTAAGTCGGACTAATCTTAATAAGTTATCCCACTCATATAACTGTAAAGCTATTAGTAAATCTTCAATATTTCCTTGATTAATATCTACTTTTCCTTGAACTTCTCCTGAGTTAATATCTAAGTTAGCGAAAATATTATAATTACTATTTCCTATGATTAGTTCAGTGTTTTCTAATTGAATTAGATTATTTTTGTAGGTTAACAATGCTTCAAACTGATCTGCTATTACATCTCCAAAACGAGGAGACTTAATAATTAGTTTTCCCACAGTATTTAAGTCCGATGAATTAAAACTTATTTCTAAATTAATTAAACCTTGTAAATATTCAGGTAATCCATAGTTACCTAAAGGTGCTATTTTTAAGACATCTATAGGTAAACTGTCTACTTTGGCTACTAAATTATCATTTTTTCGTTTTACAGTGGCAAGAATAGGAACATTATTATTATAAGTTTGGCGAATTTCAAAGAAATCTATAATAGAAGTTAATGGACAATTTTCAACTAAACAGGGATTAAAAATAGCACTAATTTTATCTTGTTTTCCTTCTATATTGAAAGAAATTTTATTTGAAGATTCTATATCAATTTTTCCTGTTAACTCTGGTTCAAATTGTTGATCATTAAAACTTAAATTTGCCAAATTAACATCACCTATAATTTGTAAATTACCTGGTAATAAAGGTGCAGTTAAGAGATTCTTTCCTAATAAAGTTCCTGTAAAATTACCTTCTCCTGTTAATGCTACTGTTGTGGGTAATAGTTGTCTGTTAATAGGTATGTTATCTAATAATTGTGTCAAAGGTAATTCATCTAAGTTAAAGCTAGTATCAATATTAAAAGAAAAGTATTCAATATCTGGTGAACTCCAAATATTAGCAATAACAAAGTTTCCCTTTGCTTCAAGGTTTTGTTTTCCTGCCTCTAAATATACTCTATTGACCGTAATAGGGAGTAATGAATCAGATGTCAAAAGAGCAGTCAGAGGAAGAGAAGCATTAATTTGACTATTCAGTTTTTTAGAGGTAAAAGCGGAAAAAATATCAGCATTTAAACTAGATAAATCAATATTTTCTGTTGTAATATTACCTACAATTTGATCATTATTAATTTCTCCATCAATAGTTACTATTCCCTCTGCTATTTCTATTTCTGTATTAGTATTTCCCTGAAAATCTCTAAAATTTAATGAAAGTAAAGATGATAAATTCCCGATAAAATTAGTTTCTGCTTTTCTAACTTTTATAACAGGATATCCTTCAATAATAAATGGTGCGACAGATAAGGGAGTTAAGCTTACATTTCCTGTAATAATACCTTCGTTTATTTCTGTGTTTGCTGTGATGCTTCGATTAGCAATTAAGAGATCACTATTAGCAGTTATTTGAAAATTATTCAGGTTAGATATTAGATTAGAAAAATTTAGTGTTCTTAAGTTTCCTGCTATATTAATATCACTATTAACCAATCTAACAGGAATAGGAATTTTAGGAATAATTTGATCAATAGATAAATTGTTAATATTAGCAACTGCTGCTAAAGACTCATCTTCTAGTTCCCCTGTTACTGTAACTAAACTATCTTCTATTTTAAGAACTACATCTCCATTGCCCTTGATTTCACTTAAGTTTAGGGTTTTATTGCTCCAAATACTTTCTAAATTACCCGAAAAAATTATACGAGAATTATTAACTAATATAGGTACAGATAAATTATCAATAAATGAGTTAATCCCTAGATTTAATGTAGTAAATTCTATTTGTAAATTACTATTCTCAAGATTACTATTAATAATAACTTTTCCTTCATCAATAGATAACAAAAGATTAGAATCAAGATCAAGAGATGAAAGAAAAGACTTATTTATATCCCCAGTTAAGCGAATATTACCTTGTTGTAATACTAAATTATTAGGACATTGAATAGTAATATTAACACAGATAATACTGGAAAAAGGAGTCAAACTTAATCCTTCTGTATTAAGATAAGTTTGCCATTTTTTTGTTTTTAAGCTGCCACTTCCTGCAATATTAATAATTCCTTGTTGAGTGCGAATATTTGTATCCTTTAAGAATAAGTTATTATCTTTTATAATAATTTCACCCTGGCTAATAATCCTAGTATTAGGTTCAGCAAAATCACCAGAAGTATCCCACTTAATTAAACCATTAATGTCACTTATTTTTCCTTTTATTTTACCCTTTGCTTGTAATAAATTTAAATTGAGATCAGAAGGTAAAGGATTATAGGGACTAATTAATTTTTCAGTTGGTAAAGCTACTTCAAAATCAAGTTTAATAGGAAATTGTTGAATATCAATAGGTTTATCTTGTTTAATTAATTGAGTAATATTTTGTTTTATATTCCCTTTGGCTTCTATTTTTCCTCCCACTTGTGGCTCAATTAAAAACTTTTCTAATAAGATTTCATTTAAACTAATTTTAAACTCTCCCAAAATAGTTTTTAAAGATGTTTTTTCAAAAAAAATGGTGTTAACATTAACAAATCTCCCTTGAATTAGAGGATTACTAATTAAACCAGTTATATCAAAATTAATATTAAAATTTCCCTTTGCTTCCACTGGTAAACGAATGGGTATAACTTCAAAAACATTATCAATGCTAAAATTTTCAACAGCAATTTTTATATTACTTCCCTGCTGCCAATCATAATAACCTTGTAACCTAGTAATAATATCCCCTAAAATAAATTTTCCTTGCTCAATTAATATCTTACTTTCCTCAAACTGAAATACTAAATCTGCTTGAATAGGTTGCTTAAGAGATGTAATTTTTCCCCGCAAGTCTTCTAATGCTAAATTACCTTGTCCTTTAGTTTCTCTCAAATCTAGTAAAGATGGTAAATTAAGATTCAAATTAGCCTCAAAATAACTCTCATCAAAATTAAAAGGAAGATTAGGAAAAATAGATAACCAATCTGCTAAAGGTAATTGATTTAATTGTAAACTTAGCTGAGTTTTTGTACTGTTAACAAAAGTTTCACCTTGTAGTTTAATTTCCTTACTTTCTACTAACCCCAAACCGATATCATAAAGCCACTTTCTCTGCTCACCTTTTTGATATTCTAGATTACCAGAAACTTTAATATTGACAGTTTTTTCTGATTGGTAAGGTAATAAACTGATCTCAGTATTATTAATATCCACAGAAAGATCAAAATTCAGAGGTATTACCTCATCAGTGGCCTTGACATTTAACCATTGACCGGGTTTATTTTCACGAATATTAATCTTAACACTCTCAGGAGAGATATTAAGAGTTAATTTTCTTTCTAATAAAATAGTTAAAGGGTTAAACGTAACCTTAATCTTTTCAGCAGTCAATTGATTAGTATGTTGAGGAGTTTCTGGAATAGAAGCCCCATCTAGTTGTAAACTGGTAAAAGAAAACCCCTGTAACTCACCAATTTCCATAGGACGATGAATAACTTTACTCAGTCGTTGTTCCAACCAAGGAGGTAAATACTCCCTTAAAATGAAACTTAATCCCGAATAACCGATGAAAACAAAGGTTACAGAAGTCGTTGCTAAAATAATAGTCTTCGGTTTCTTGATAAATCTTAAAAAACGGTTGAATTTATTAGAAAAGGGGTTAGGAGGTGGAGGAGAGTGACTCATAAAGTTTTGGGGATAAAAAGACGTTAGAAGATAATTTTTTGACTACTCTAACGTACTTCCAAAAAAATCTTTCTCAGAAATAGGTGAGTAATAGGGGTCAAGATGCTTCACAATAAGAAAGAGAAACCATAAAAGGAGTAACCCACAGATGTTGGCATACATCCTAGCGATCGCTGTTGGCCTTGCAAGCTTAAGTCTTTATTTATCCGCCTTTTTTCTGCCCGAATTACACCGCAAAGACGATTTTCTCTGGAGTGGTGTGGGATTATTTTACGCCCTTGTCCTCTGGGTTTGTGCAGGAAGAATCACAGGAGGTGTACTATTAGGGCAGAGTGCCTCAGTGACGTTAGTGTTATGTTTTGGTTGGCAAACCCTACGTCTCAGAAGGGCGATCGCTAATCCCGATGAAAAAACAGATATTCGGGGATTTTCTTTCCTCGTTTGGTTACAAAACCGTTTCCAGAAATCATCATCTTCCCCTGTAGTTGAAACACCAGCAGAAACAGAAACTACTGAAGAAGTTATTTCAGAGTCTGAAACACCAGCAGAAACAGAAACTACTGAAGAAGTTATTTCAGAGTCTGAAACACCAGCAGAAACAGAAACCACCGAAGAAGTTATCTCAGAATCTGAAACATCAGCAGAAACAGAAACCACTGAAGAAGTTATCTCAGAATCTGAAACATCAGCAGAAACAGAAACCACTGAAGAAGTTATCTCAGAATCTGAAACATCAGCAGAAACAGAAACTACTGAAGTTGTCTCAGAAGTTGAACTAGAAGAAGAAACAAGCGAACTTAACACCACTTCAAGGGAGACTGAAACCCCTGAGACTAAAAAACAAGGATTTTCCTTTAAGTCCATGTTTGGAAGAGGAAAATCTCAATCTCAACCCACCCCAGAAGTCCCAGAAACTGATCTTGAAGAAAGTAACTGGGATGATGATGATGAGGTTTCAGAAATGATAGAAGAAACAGAAGATATAGCTTCTGAGATCGTTGCAGAAACCAGTGAGATTAACCAAGAAGAATCAACCGAAAATAAGACCACCGAAGTAGCAGAAAATCTTGAAGAATACGTTGCTGAATTTGAACCTTACATGGCCGATGATGATGCAGAAACCCTGATTGAAGAATACAAACCCACAACCCAATCATCTCAGTCTGAAACCACTGAAAAAGCTCCCGATCAATCTTTGAAAAGCGAAAATGATCAGGAAATTGAGCAAAAAGAAGAGGATAAAAAGTTAGATTAATTTTTAATCAAGATCGCCATTTTTTGCTCTACAAAAAGATTGAATAGACTCGAGTTGTTTAGCAATATCTCCAAACCAATTTAGGTAAAGATTTCTTGCTGGTGAAGTTCCAATTAATGAATTAATAAAACTGACCCATTGAGGATCATTATCGGGTAGAATTAGTCCGTATTCTTCGCAATCTATGGGGTTTTTTGGAACCAACAGATAATCTACACCGAGTCTTAAATCTTGCACTATTGCTTCCCCAACTAACAAAATACCATCACTAGCAAAAGCATCAATTTTATCCCCCCTTAATGCTTGTATTCCTCGATATCTACCAGTTACACCTTGAAACTGCACCAAATTTGCTAAAGGATATGTTTCAGCTATTAATTGTTCATTGGTGGTATTTTTGAGAACCCCAATATTAACATTATCTAAATTACCATCAGGATCAATGGTTTTTGCTTTGTCAGCCTCAATTAATAATTGAGTTCCTGTTAAGAAAAAGGGGGTAGAAAATTGGATTTGATATTCAGGAAGTTCTCTAATCGTATTCGGTCCACATTCTATGTCCACAATGCGATCGCTAACTAATTCAAAACGATTAAATAGGGTTGATTTATACAATTTAATAGCGATAACTTGTTTGTTTAATTCTTGTTTAAGTTCTTCTCTAAGCACAGCAATAAAATCTAAACATAACCCCTCTAAATCTCCGTTAATATCTCGATAACCAAAAGGGACAGCATCTTCTCTGATACCGACTTTTAATAACCCTGTTTTCTCAATTCTTTCCAACACAGTTTCCTCTTGTCCATGACTAGGAAGACCAGAAAAAATCAATAAAAATAGATTGATTACTATACCATAAATTTTAAAATTTTTCATTGTTTTTTACATTTTTAAACAACAGAATCCCAAGGATCTAAAATATCTTTAAATAACACTTCTTCAATCCAAGTTTTAGCTACAACAGCTAAAGGAAGAGCTAATAATAATCCTAATATACCAAAGGTTTGAGCAAAAAATATTTGTGCCATTAATGTCACCGCAGGAAGCAAAGAAACTTGTTTGGCCATAACAGTAGGAGTTAACCAATAACTTTCGATATTTTGAATTATAAAATACCAAATTAAAATCGCCCAAATTTTCCAAGGTTCATCTAATAAGGCTACCATTAAAGGAAAAACAACACTGGTAGCAGGACCCACATTAGGAATAAAGTTAAGTAACCCTGCTAATAAAGCATGAACTAACACCAATTTAACTTGTAATACTAATAACCCTAAACCGCTTAAAGTACCAATAAATAAACAATTAATAGTAACCCCAGTCAACCAATTTCCTAATGCTACTTCAGAAAGAGTCAAAATTTCTTCCCCTCGTTTGCGATAAAAGGAAGGAAATAGTTTCAAAAATAGATAACGGTATCTTGGGGGGTCTATCACCATTGTAATTGTCAGAAAAAAAACAAAGACAAGTTGTAAGATAACGAATAAAGAATTAGAGAAAACAGTAAAAAAGTTGGTAAAAATTTCTGTTAATAAAGGCTGTAAACGGGTTAATAAATCATTTAAAGAAGGAGGTGGTGGCAACCAATCAAAACGACTTTGCGTTTCTGACAATAAAATTAAATTAGTTCTTAGTCTTTCCCAAACATTAGGGAATAAAGCCAGTAATTTTTGAAATTGATCGATAAAAGGAGGAACCACTAACCAACCAAATAAAATACTTAAAAAAATGATGACAATAACAATAATAATAATGGCAAAATTCCGTCTAATCTTAAATTTTTTCAGAAATTTTACCAATCGATTTAAAGCCGTGGCAAAAACAACCGCCGTAAATACCAATAATAATACCTGTTTAATTTCCCAAAGAATATAACAGGAGATAATAAAACTAGATAAGCCAAGCCATTGACCAAGATTCATGGAACTAGAAGAAGCCTCATAGCAGTTTTCAATTTAGTGTATCAACATTTTGCTGGAATGAGTGTGAGGAGTGTGGGGAGTGTTAATATTTTAATTTAATGCAATTAAAAACAAAAAAAAGGAAGAAAGCAAGGCTTCTTCCTATCACGATTGTTATGAGTTGAAATTATCGTACATTACCACGGGCATTAGTTCCACGAGACTTGGCAATTTCCTTTTCTAGCTCTTCGTAAGCCTTTTCAAATTGAGGATCACCAAAATCGCCAATTTTATCCCGTTCCTGTTGAAGATCCTTTCTTTCCTGTTCGGTTAATTCCACAATAATATCAGGTTCAATCCCCTGTTTATTGATATCTCGACCACTGGGGGTTAAATACTTAGCAATGGTAACAGCAAGTCCGGATGTACCATCTCCTAAGCGTCGAACGGATTGTACTAAACCCTTACCAAAGGTCTTAGTTCCCACTAAAGTAGCGCGGTTGTTATCCTGTAAAGCACCGGAAAGAATTTCACTGGCACTAGCGGAACCACCATCTACCATAATCACTAAAGGTTTATCGGTCAAAGCGCGGTTTGTTGCCCGTTGCGCTTCAACTTCACCGTTACGACTTACTGTTGAGACGATACGACCTTCATCAAGCCACATCCGAGCAATTTCTACGCTAGAGTAGAGTAGTCCGCCTGGATTAGAGCGTAAGTCAAGAATATAACCGTTAACCTTAGCTGCTTCAGCCTCACGAATAGCATCGCGCATTTCTTTACTGGCCTGCGCACTAAACTGAGTCAAGCGGATATAACCAACCTTACCTGAAGGAGTTTCTTCGATACGAGCTTTAACCGGATGGAGTTCGATACGCGCGCGAATGATGGGATAATTAAATTCCTCCTCAGCACGACGGATGGTTAAAGTTACTTTACTGCCGGGTTTACCACGAATTAGTTTAACCGCGTCTTCCACTTCCATCCCTTCGGTGGTTTTGCCGTTAATTTTGGTAATCACATCTTTAGCAAGAATTCCAGCTTCAAAAGCGGGGGTATCTTCGATGGGAGCAACCACAGTTAATTCTTTGGTTTCTTCATCCTTAGTAATTTGGATACCTACACCGGTTAACTCTCCGGAGGTATCGATTTGCATATTTTTGAACTCTTCGGGGTCCATAAAACGGGTGTAGGGATCACCCAGTTGTTCTAACATTTCCCGAATAGCTTTATAAGCCTCTTCTTTGCTATTATAGGTTTTGGACTTGCCAACGTATTCTTGACGAACTGCACGCCAATCTACTTGATTAAAGGTACCATCAACATAAGTATCATTAATAACTTGCCAGACTTCGTCGACTAATCTTTTAGGATTATCTTGAAGAGAAGCAACGCTACGGGGAAGACGCAACCCTGCTCCTGTAACGGCGATAGTGGTTAAAACGGCAGCAGTTGCACCAAGAACTAACCCTTTTTTGTAATTGACCATAAGCTAAGTGTGTGTTTATGAAACTTCTATAACAGGCGATTGCTGACTCTAAGACAGGAACTTGTCTGAAGTATTTTAACTCAGTATATCTTAGACATCTATTAATTGACTTAAAGTTAATCGTTATTATTGAGTTATTTTCTCATAGAGTAAGCATTACCCCAATGATAGCATTGTCTTTAGAATAATGAGAGAAATATTATGACAGATAGTAGTCTGATTCCTACTGATTCCCTCAAAAACCAACGTCAAAACCTACGCAGTCAACGCCGTTTAAAAGCATGGCAAGGAGTTTGGCGATTTCTTTTCCTCTGCGGTATGACTGGAGGTTTAATCTGGAGTGTTAATTTACCCCATTGGTTGATTGAAGAAAAATCACAAATTAATATTTTGGGTAATGAACGACTGCATGAAGACCAAATTCATGCCATGCTGGATCTGAGTTATCCTGAATTAGTTTGGAAGCTACCGATTCATCAGTTACAGCAAAAACTGGAAAGTCAACCTCCTGTGGAAACTGTCTATCTTACTCGTCAGCTATTACCTGTAGAAGTTACTGTTATGGTCAAAGAAAGACAACCGGTGGCTGAGGGAACTATGGGAATAAAAACCGGTTTTATCGATGAGGATGGGGTTTGGATTCCTGGAACCTTCTACGAAGGAGCAAAAGATAAGCCTTCAGTTAACCTAAAAGTGTTGGGTTTGACTCCACAAAGTTTGAGCTATTGGCAAGATATTTATCCTTTAATTATCAATTCTCCTGTGAAAATTACGGCACTTGATTGGCGTGATCCCAGTAATTTAGTTTTACACACAGCTTTAGGAAAAGTGCATTGTGGAACCTATGTCAATCAGGAGCGATTTGTTGAACAATTACAAGCGTTGGGTAAACTGCGTACATTATCTTCCCAAGTAGACAAAAAACGAATTATTTATCTCGATTTATCTAAACCTGATGACCCCTCAGTTCATCTTAAAGAAATTCCCCAGAAATCTGATTAGTTGGGAATTTTCGTAAATATTAGTCAATAATTCATCAATCTATTAATTATGTTATTTTCTGGTTTAATTCTAATATCAGAATCAGTAAATTTTAGGAACTTTTTACTTTTTTAATCACCGGCATTTGTTCTAGGGGAACGGTAAAGGTAACAGTGGAACCGAGTCCTTCTCCCATACTATAAAATTCCACTTGTCCCCCCATAGCTTCCACTAGCTTTTGAGAAATAGCTAAACCTAGTCCCGTCCCTCCATAAGCTTTAGTATGGGAACCATCCACTTGCACAAATTTTTCAAAGAGTTGAGCTTGTTTATCCAGAGCAACCCCAATACCCGTATCAGTGACACTGACTTTGACGAGACCAGGAAATTGCTGATCTTCGTGTTCTATTTTCTTTTTAACTATTTCTGCATTGACTACAATACTACCTTCGTGGGTGAATTTAATGGCGTTACTGACTAAATTCAGCATCACTTGTAAGAGTCGCTGATAATTACCATAAATCATGATTGGGGTTAAGGTACTGGGTAGTTTACTGCGAAACTCCAGATGTTTGCGTTGGGCTTGGGGTAAGGTAAAATTATCCACAGCTTGGAATAATTCCACAAGTTCCACTGCACCTAACTCGAGGTCTATTTTGCCTGCTTCGATTTTAGCAATATCGAGAATATCATTGATAAGATTAAGCAAGTGTAGGGCTGATTTATGGGCTTCTTCGAGGAATTCTTGTTGTTCTTCGGCATCATCAGCCATACCGTCTAAAATCAGTTTCAGGAAGCCAATAATGCCATTGAGAGGTGTTCTCAGTTCGTGGGTGGTACTGGCTAAAAAGTCACTTTTGAGACGGGATGCTTCTTCAGCAGCGAGGGTTGCTTGTTCCAGTTCTTGATAGAGGGTAGCATGGGCGATAGCTGTTCCTACTTGATCAGCTAATTCTTGGATTAGTTCCACTTCGGCCGGGGACCATGACCGACTGCGATCGCATTGCTGCAAACAGATTAAACCGTTGCGTTTATTTTGATAAAAGGTAGAAACAATTAAATTAGATTGTACTTTATGACAATTTTCGAGTAATTCTTCAAAAATTAGGGGTTCTCGTTGGTTTAAGGCTTGTTTCCAGGTGTTATCATCTTCAGGAATCAAACGACTGCCTAATTCTGAATGAAAATAAGACTGATGGTACTCTGCTTTAACTTCTAAATATGCTTGGTCCGGTCCGATGGCAATCATCAGACAACGACTAACTTGCAACGCTTCTCCAAGACTATCTACAGTTTGTTGCCAAATGGTTTCTAAATTAAGGGTACGTCGAATTTTTCTGGCAATTTTGGTCAGGAGTTTTTGATAGGGGTCAGGATGGGTGGGTAAGGCGGAATTATTAATTAAACTGAGGTCATTATCTTGTAAGCGATGTCCCATTACAATAATGCTGGTTGCTTGTTTGTGTTTGGATAAAATAGGACTAATGACTAATTCTAGGGCAAAAGTTTGACCTTTATATTCAAATTGACAATAACATTGTTCGGGGATTTTTCTTTCTAATACCCGTTTAATTCTTTCGTAGTAAGCGTCTGGGGAAATTGGTTTTAGGCTTTGTTCTGGAAAAAAACCGATAATATCTTCGGCTTCAATGGTTAGTTCTTCCCCTAAATCTCCATAAAATGACAGGTATTTCCCTGATCCGTCTTGAATATATACTAACTCAGCTTCCAATGCTTGCCATAAGGCAGGGTTGGTCATTGCATTTGACGGGATATCATTGGCACTAGAGGAAGATTTTTGTATTTTTATCAAGGAAGTCATGGGTCATTTTTTAAGATACAAAGGACTGGGCAAGCATGATGTTTCTTTATAATCGCCTCATGAGGTTAGTATGCCCCAAAATTTGATAAAACGATCAAACCTTGAAGGTGGGTAATGAGAAAAGATTTCTTGATTAAAGGTTCAATTATCTTTTTTTGTCCACCCTAAGCTGTAAGGTTAATTAATGATAACTAACATTGATTATAAACATATTTTTATCAATAACAATTACAATATAAACATCTATTTACTTTTCCCTCACTATTATATCCTCTGACCATTTAGCATCTTTTGTAAATATGATATCAATTATTAAATCAGGATAGTTTTGATAAATAACTCTGCTTATTTCTTCCCTAATATTATCTAATTCTTGAATTCCTTTTGGGTTATATTCTGCCGGTAATAACCAATAAATACTAACAAATATTGTATTTCCTATTTTAGTGATTCTTAACCAATACTTTTCTAGAGGAAAGGGAGAAGCTGTGTTTTCAAATAATTGTGTAATATTTTGTTTTATTTTTCTACTAGGAGAAGCTAGTAATAATTGTTTTAAACTTTCAATAATAACTTTAATAGGAACAGGAATAGTAATTAATACAATAATAATAACTAAAGTAGAATCAGCGTAGGGAATAAACCAAGATAAAGACGTATTTTTTATAAATATAATTACCGTAAAAGCAATGCCAACGCTCAAGCTAACTAATCCATTAACTAACCAGTTTTTGGCATCTACTTCTATCATTATTGAACGGGTTTTTTGGGCTATTTTCTTTTGAATTAAGGCAGTTATTAAACAACCACCAGAAGCAATCAAAGCATAAATGACAGCAATATTAGCATTGAGGGTTCTACCACCTTGTAAAATAGCAGTTATAGCAGAGGTTAAAGCAAATAATGATAAGAGAAAAATTAACAGTCCTTTGATAAGATTAACTAAGGGAATAAAACTCAGATAACCAAAGTTAAAATGTTCGTTTTCTGGTTGTTTCTGTAACCAAGCTACTCCCAATGTTATTAAAGCCATAATAAAGCTAACAACATTAAAAAATCCATCTAGCAAAATAGCTTCTGATTGAATAAAAATACCAAAGCTAATGCCTAAAACTGACATAAATAGAGTTACAAAAATGGACAAATTAAGCCCAATTTTTTCTATTTTTTCTTGATTCATTTCTCTAAGATTTCAAAATTTTTACACTGATTGTAACACAAGCAGCATCCTTGTGCTTGTTACAGCCTAGAAAACGATGTTACTCTTGATAATAGTTGCGTGACGTTCTCCCACCGTTAACCGCTTAGGCGGTATAACGGGGGCTTCTAAAAGAGAGATAATTGTATATACTCAGTTCTAGAAGTTTCCTGCTTCACAGGCTGTCCATCGACGAAGCCTCCACAGGCAGACGGGATGAGACCCACCCCATATATTAAAGATGCCTTTTTAAGAATATTTACTGCGGCGTTTTCATCCCTATCCATTGTCAAATTACATTGAGGACATTCATGTAATCTAACTGATAGTGTTTTCGGGACTTTATTACCACAGTTTGAGCAATTTACTGTCGTTCCATGAGGACTCACTTGAACAAACCAAACGCCGCGTTTGACCGCCACTGCTTCTAATTTTGTTAAGAAATTTCCCCAAGCGACATCTAAAATACTCTTTGCTAGAGGGGTTCTAGCTAAACCTTTGATATTTAAGTCTTCACAAGCAATAAAATCATAATTATTTACCAACCAATGTGCTGTTTTGTAGTGCCAGTCTTTTCGATATCTAGCAATTTTTTGATGAGTTAAAGCTATTCTTTTTTGTTGCTTTTCATAGTTTTTTGACCCCTTAACTTTTCTGGCTAATTTACGTTGTTGACGGGCTAAATGATTTTGTCGATTACCATAAATCTTTTTAACCGCAACTGTTTCTCCTTTACTGGTCGTTAAAAACTCTTTCAATCCCACATCAATTCCCACTGCTGATTTAATATTATCTATAGGTACAATATTAGGAATAGTCTCATCTTCGGCTGTAAGACAGACATAATATCCATCAGCTTTTTTGACGATTGTAGCGGTTTTTATCTTAAAACCATCAGGAATCGGGCGATGAACAACTACGGGGATAGCTCCCCATTTCTTTGTCCAGATACAATTATTAAAGAATTTAATAACAGCTTTCGGATGATTAACTCTTGAAAAACTAAAAGACCTTAATTGACCAGCTTTTTTAAATCTAGGTCTTCCTCTTCTTTTACCTTTTTTATCTGGAACTAACCATCTTGTCCAGGCTTTTTCTAATCTTTGAAGATTCATTTGTTGAACTTCGCAGTAGATATTCTTATAGTCAGGGAAAAGAATTTTTGTCTGTTTTAAATCTGATTGCTGAGTGTAATAATTAACTTTTTCTGTTATTTCTCCTATAGGTTCACTAATTAAATTACATCTATCAATGGCACAGCGAGTCCGTCTTAACCAGTCCAAACGCTGACCAAGTGCATAGTTCCAGTGACGACGTAAAAGTTCTAACCACTGGTCTATACACTCTGCTTGCTTTTGATTAGGCTTGATTCGGTACTCATACGTAAGTATCATAATACTATGATTGTAGCATTTGTTGAGTTTAATCCTAAAGTTCAACTTAGTAAATTTATTGCTAATTTAAAAACTGTTTCTTCCCGTTTAATCAGAAAAGATTTTTCAGATCATTTAACTCAATTTTATGGACAAAAATCTGTATTCTGGACTGGTTCTTATTTTATTGCTACTTGCGGTGGCGTAAGAATTGAACAACTTAAACAATATGTTGAAAAACAACAATCTCCTGTTTAAAAGGACTCCCTACGGTCGGTTTATTTGCTGGTCGCAATTTCCAGGGACGTTAACATTCGTATAACGGGAGACCCCTTGCGACATTAAAGTTGGATATAACATAAATTTAACATCTATTAATATTCAACACAGGACGTAAGGTAAATGGGAAAAAGTTCCATTCAGTATTAGCGGCAGCAAGGGTGTGTCTGCAAAGGAGGAAATTACTTGGTTTTTAATATTCTAAATATGAGAGTAATAACAGAAATATTCGAGGGAGTCTAAAGTAGGCTGATATAAATCAATGATTTGACCTTATAGCTCTTAGAAATATTTGGGTGATATTAATCTGTTAAAAACCTAATTCAGCCCTAGCAGTTTCTGCTGCTGCAAACACTTCTTCATCAGGTAATTGTGACCAATCGGTTTCCCCGATTTCCGCGTAAAATTGTTGATCATAAGCACGAGTTCTGATAACAACTGGCATCGGTACAGCATGACCCAATATTAAAGCTTGTTGTTTAGAATCTAACTTTGCTAACACTGATCTTAAATTTTGTCCCCCAGAAACTCCTGTGAAAATAGCATCAATATCTTTTTCATCGTTTAGCAAACAAGTAATTCTTGTCCCTACTTGTGACATTACCTCATTATCAATTCCTGATGGTCTTTGATCCACTACTAAGAGGGTAACAAAATATTTTCGCATCTCCCTAGCAATGGTTCCAAAAATAGTTTGATGAACAATTTTAGAGTCTAAAAAGCGGTGTGCTTCTTCGATAGTAATCACTAATTGTCGGGGGCGATCGCTCGGACTTTTTGTCTGTAAAAATCGCTCTGCTTTTTTGACATAACTCCCATGAATTCGTCGAGTAATCATATTAGTGGCTAACATATAAGAAAGCATATTAGATTGGGAACCAAATTCAATAACAACGTGCTTTCCTGCATCCAAAGATTCTAATACTTGATTAATATAATTATGGGGGCAAGCTGTACGCAAATATTTTAAGTTATCTAATCGCATTAACTTTCTTTGTAGGGACATAATTGACCCTGCATGACCCTGTTTTTCTTGACAAAACATTTTTATATCTTCGTTTGTCATATTTAATAACTGCATGATCCAAGTCTTACCATATTCTGCTTCTAAAATGTTGGCATTATCTAAACTTGCCTCAGAAATTCCTAATTCATGTCCCACTAAACGGATATCTTCTATATCAATTTGATCGTAACTTAAGTATAATTCCTGCGCGTCGTTAACCCCTCTTCTTTTAGTAGATTCAGAATCTAACGTATAAATTTCTACCTGTCCAGGAAACAATTGACGTAATCCCTTAACTGTAGAAACTTCTTTCCCTTCTTTCATCGCTTCCCACCCATATTCTGAGTGCATATCAAACATTAAATTAACCGCAGCTTGTTTACGAATAATTCCAGAAATTAACAAGCGAGTTAAAAAAGATTTGCCTGTTCCAGACTTCCCAAAAACCCCATTACTACGCTCAACAAAACGGTCTAAATCAATACAAATCGGTACATCCATATCTAATGGTTGTCCGATGGCAAAATTGCGCCGTGTGGGGTCATCTTCCCAACCAAAAACCGCCCGAAAATCTTGCTCAGAAGCTTCATAAACTTGACTAAAATGGGTTGGTATGGTCTTAACTGGAAGCAGTTCTAAATCAGCATTAGTTTGCGCTTGAAACGATCCTAAAGAAGTGTCTTCGGTTTGAGAATTGTTCTTTTTCTCCCCTTCTGTGGGGGTAAACATTAACATGGGTGCAAGTTCCACGTTGCCATAAGTAGCACTTCCAGCTAAGACATCCCTCATAAATGTATCTTGAAAACTGGGAGGGTTGGCTAAAATACGAGGGTTAGCGGTTCCTAAAGAAACATCTGTCAGCAAACAGAAAAACCGCGATCGCACCCCTTGCACCACCAAAAATTTTCCCACTCGCATTTGTTCGACGGAAACATCAGAATGTAAACGAACTTCTAACCCTTGTGAAAGGGAACCTTGAACAACGGCACCGAGGGGCTGATCTGTCATTTTTAACAGGAATTTATACACTACATATAGGGTTACTGTATACAACTGCAACCCTATGGGTATTGTATCGTAGGGAACAAGGTTATTACTGAGACTTGATGAGTGCTTAGGCAAATTTAACCATAAAATTGCGGTTAGAACACAAAAGCAGAATAGGAAAAAGTTACAATTAATGCTCTTATTTCCTATTTTCGGTTTATTCTCAGCTATTTACTTAGGACATTGGTAGTTTTTCTAGTTCTTTCTCTTTCTTTATGGTTTGGGTCTTCAAGGCAAATTTTTCTTTTTGACTGTTCAAACAGCCTAGAAATAGGCTTCCTAGCAACAATGTTACCATAAAGCTGAAAAAAGCCGTATTAGCAGAAATTCCTAGTAGAATTAAGCTAAAGTTCACAAAAAGCTTCTGAAACGGATTAACCGTATTGTTACTAGCCATTGACCTTAAAACTTTGTACAAAGTTTTTCTAGAATTTCTAAAATTATATACCGAATTAAGTGTTTCTGCGGAAAAATTAAGAATTATTTTCCGAACTTTTTTCTAGTTGGATAAATGGCGATCTCTCTTTTTGTGTGATCATCAGTAATTTTTCTAAGGAGTCCCATTGTTCGGTCTTTATATATTCTGTGATCTCGTCGAGTTGTTCACGATAACCCTGTAAAGCGTGCAATAAAGCGGTTTGATTATATTTAGCCATCATTACCCCTAACTCGGGGTTTCCTCCTCCAACACGACTGGTATCTCTGAAACCAGAACTCGCTAATTTTTGAGCTAATTTTAAAATATTTTTTTCTTTTTCTTCCGAACAAGCAGCGATTAAACTAGCACTAATTATTACGGGTAAATGGGAAATCCAAGCAACAGATTGATCGTGTATTTCGGGAGAACAAGTATGGACAATAGATCCTAAAGATTGAGCTAATTTTTCTAAAATATTAATGCTATTTTTGCTTGTTTTTTCTGTGGGTGTAATCACATAAGGAGCATTTTTAAATAAGTTTTCTTGTGCCGCTTCTATACCTTGTTCCGCCGTTCCAGCCATAGGATGACCCCCAACAAAATTAGGCCATAATAGCTCACATTCTTTAACTATAGAAGTTTTAACCGATCCTACATCAGTAATAATAGCCTCTGAGTTTAAATGAGGAGTTAATTGTTTTAAGGTTTGAGAAATTAACCCTATAGGAGTACAAATAAAAATAAAATCAACAGTAGACAGAGAGCTTAAGTTAATATTTGCATGGTTAACAACACCCTTTTCTAATGCTCTTCGACAGGTGCTTTCTTTCCGAGAAACACCATAAATAATATGTCCACATTTACGTAAGTCTAATCCTAATGAACCGCCAATTAATCCTAAACCAATGATTCCGATTTTCATGTTTAATTTTCTCGCTTATGATAATCTTGACAATTAATAGCTGCTTCTGTACTTGCTTGAAACGGATTAACAGGACATTTTAAACGGTAATCATTAGTAAAATATTGACAGTTACTACAAGGAATTTTGTGCATTTTTTTGGCTCTTTTTATGACATCCACTATCATAGCTATCACACTACTACTCAATACCAAAATAAACACCCAAGCTGTTATTAAACGAAGGGGAATAATTAAGGTTTGTATCCTATTTATTAAGCTGAATATTAAGATTAACACTTGAATTATTTAATTCTTTTCATCATCAATACTAACACTTTTTTTCAGAAAATTAGCTTAAGAAAATATTGAGAGTTACCAATAATATTGTTGACTCTTAAGAAGAAGGGTGTCTAAAGAATTTATTTTTCCTAACTTTACTATTGGTAATAATTGAAAGTGTTAATTTCTTTTTATCTCCTCCTTTGGGATGGCTTATATCCTCGGGATAATTCGCTATTTAGCTGACTAGAAACAGATGTTAAAGCTGCAAATTCTTGATCTTCTTTGCTGATATTTTTAGATTTAAACCTAGCAACTAATGGGTAGAGAACCCTATACAAATTTTCCCAAGAAAGTTTTTGGCTGTTACTAATAATTCCTTTTTGTTTTAAAATAATTTCTAATTTACTTAAGGATTTTTTAGCCAATTCCTGTTTAGTATAATCTTCTGAAACAAGAGGAACGACTTTTTTGATTGGATCTCTTTCAATAGCAGCTAAAGCTCGACGAACAGCTGAGGTTATTTGTTCTTTATATTGTTGCTGTCCTATTCGTTTTTGATGCTCTTTTCCTACCAAACTAGAGGCATAAAGGGCAGGTAAGCGATTGAGAGCGTAGGTAGCAACTTCAACTTTATTTATGTATTTTTTGATTTTTTCAGGATAATACTTCAGTTGTTTATCAATTTCTTCTTGTACTAATAATTCCATTATATTAATATGAAGTTTAGCTCCACGGTTTACATAATAGTTCATGATTTAATCCTCAACATAAAAGCTATAAAACCCACTAAATAACCAGTTATTTCTCTAAATAAAAAAGCAAACTGATAAGAAATTTAGGAGCATTAAAAATAACGAGAAAATACGTATGCTTGATTTTCTTTATTTTTCTCTATCCATAATTATACGCAAATTACTGAAAATTGTCTATTTTTTTTTGAATCTCATTAACTTCATTAAATCTTTATAAAAAATGGGTAACTTTATCAAATCTTTATAAAAAAATCAGTGTTTTTACATAAGCTCTCGTTGTTAACTACGGGGTTTAAATTAACAACTACCTAAGAGATAAAAGAGATAATTCTTAACAACTTGGTAGAAACCCCCAAAAAATGCGATAATAACTATCTGGTAATTGCGAGGAAACCCTGAATGCGACTCTCTCAGATGCTTTTTGTCACCCTACGTGAAGATCCCGCCGAAGCAGAAATTCCTAGTCATAAACTACTATTAAGAGCAGGTTATATCCGTAGAATTGGTAGTGGTATTTATGCCTACTTACCTCTGATGTGGCGTGTATTACAAAAGGTTTCGCAAATAGTACGTGAAGAAATGAACGCGGCCGGGGCCGAAGAATGTCTCTTACCGCAGTTGCAACCGTCGGAGTTGTGGAAGGAGTCGGGACGATGGGAAACTTATACCAAAGCAGAAGGGATAATGTTTTCCTTGATAGATAGACAAGAAAGGGAGTTAGGGTTAGGGCCAACCCACGAAGAGGTAATTACAACAGTGGCCAAAGATATGATCCGTTCCTATCGACAATTACCTGTTAATTTGTATCAAATTCAAACAAAATTTCGGGATGAAATTCGCCCTCGTTTCGGCTTAATGCGAGGTCGAGAATTTATTATGAAAGATGCTTATTCTTTCAACGAAAATGAAGCCAGTTTACAAAAAAGTTACGACGCAATGGATCAAGCTTATCGTAATATTATTAGTCGTTGTGGGTTAGCATATAGAGCAGTAGAAGCTGATTCTGGAGCTATTGGTGGGTCGGCTTCCCAAGAATTTATGATCCTCGCCGAAGCAGGAGAAGATGAGGTTTTATACACAGAAGATGGTAAGTATGCAGCCAATGTAGAAAAGGCCATGTCCCTTCCTGCTGATGTAGAAAAATCACCTTTTACGACTTACGAAAAAAAAGAAACACCCGATTCTAATACTATCGAAAAAGTGTGTAAAATTTTGCAATGTTCTCCTACGAATATTGTTAAAAATGTGCTTTATGAAGCGGTTTATGATAATGGTAAAACTGTTTTAGTTTTAGTTAGTATTCGAGGGGATCAAGAGGTTAATGAAGTTAAATTGAATAATGAGTTAGTGAAACTTGCGCCACAATATCAAGGAACTACCCTATTATCCTTAACTGTTCCTGATGAAAATGCCCAGAAAAAATGGGCTAATGAACCGTTACCTGTAGGTTATATTTCCCCAAGTTTGGAAGATGATTATATTGCTTCTGGGGACTATATTGAATCGAAGTTTTTAAGAATAGTTGATCAAACCGCTGTTGACTTAAAAAACTTTGTTACAGGAGCCAATGAAACCAATTATCATGTAATGGGAGCAAACTGGGGTCAAGAGTTTCAATTACCTAAATTAGTGTGTGATATTAGAACAGCAATGATCGGCGATCGCGCGGTTCATGATCCCAGTCAAATATTAGCCAGTGCGAGAGGAATTGAAGTCGGTCATATTTTCCAATTAGGTACTAAATATTCCGAGGCAATGGGAGCAACCTTTACCGATGAAAATGGGGAAGAAAAACCCATTGTCATGGGATGTTATGGTGTCGGTGTTTCTCGTTTAGCCCAAGCTGCTGTAGAACAATCCTATGATAAAAATGGCATAATTTGGCCCGTAGCGATCGCCCCTTATCATGTCATTATTGTTGTGCCGAATATTAAAGATAAAAATCAAATGGAAGTAGCCGAAAACTTATACAACGAATTGAATAAAATAGGTGTAGAAACCATCTTAGACGATCGCGATGAACGAGCAGGAGTTAAATTTAAAGACGCTGATTTAATCGGTATTCCTTACCGTGTAGTGACAGGAAGATCCTTGAAACAAGGTAAGGTTGAAGTGGTTACTCGAAAAACACAAGAATCCCAAGAAATTGACCTAACAAATCTAATAGAAACCTTAACAAATTGGGTGATATCTTCTTAAAATATCATAAAATTTTGCTGAGACAAACTTTATAATTTTCTCAGGCAATTCTCAGATAGTCTTATTAACTTTATCAAAAGATTATCGACTAAATTTTGAATTCCGCCATGATCAACTTATTCAAGAATACCAACCCATTGTTAATGGGTTTAACGTTTGCTTCTATTTTCAGCAGCGCATCAGCAGTCCAAGCATTAACCCTGAAAGTTGAAATAGAAAACCTTGGTCCAAATGGTGGTGTTGCACTCACTCCTGTTTGGGTGGGATTTCATGATGGTAGCTTTGATAGTTACAATACTGGACTCCCTTCTGAGCGAGGGTTAGAGCAAATTGCTGAAGACGGTATACCTACCACCATATCCGAAGATTTCCTCAATAATTTAACCTATGTTCAAGGTGGTGCAAGTGGAATTTTTTCAAGCTCTCAAGTGGGAACTCGTGTTGATGGTGGTGTTGGTGACGGTCCTATTACCGCAGGAACTACAGTCACTACGGAATTTCAAATAACTCCAGATGATTCTAATCGTTACTTCTCCTATGCATCGATGGTTCTCCCTTCCAATGATTATTTTATTGCTAATGGTAATCCCTTTGCTCATAATTTAACCAGTTTATTTACGGGAGAAGACTCCTCAATTTCATTTTTGATCGGACAAGCAAACACCATTAACGATGCTGGAACGGAAGTCAATGATTTTGCTACTTCTGCTGGTAATGGTTTATTCCAACCTGGATTACCTGACGGACAACCAGAACCAGGCATAGGTGAGCCTCAAAATGGCCTTAACGTCAATGTTGCTAATCCTTATGCTAATTTCCTCAATACACCGGCAGATTTTGACACGAATTTTGCCAGTCTCAATTTTAATAATACTGATCTTTATCCTAATGGTATTGCCCGTGTGACCATTACAACAGTAGCTGTTCCTGAATCATCCACCACTGTCGGTTTAATTGCGATCGCAGGATTATTCTTGGGTGCTGGTTTACGTCGTCGTCATCATTCTAAATAATTTTACTGATTAGTTTTTCGTAGGGACTTAAGATGATTAAGTCCCTAAGCTTTAAGCATCTAAATTACCATACTAGACTGACGGGGAGAAGGGAAAGGTAATTTGTTGCTTAGCACAACAGCTTATAAATTAAAGTGACAGTTGGGGAAATTTTGTGACATTCTCTTCAATTTTACTTTCATCAATTTTTTTATACTTGTAATGCGTTATGGGAAAACGGCTCAAAAAAATTTTTGATATCATCTAACTTATAACTGGTAACTGCTCACTCTTCACTGATAACTGATGAAAGCAATATTAAGTAGTCTCATAACCTTGGGTATTTGTCTAACTCCTATTAACCCTATATTGATCCTTCAACCCGCAACAGCACAAACTGAAAATTTACTACAACAAATACAGCAAATACAACAACAAATACAGCAAATACAACAACTAAGACGACAAGCGATACAGCAAGCAAGACAGGGAAAACCTTTTGAGTCTATAGAAACCTTTAAACAATTACTTACTATTGCACAACAACAGCAAGATAGGGAGTTAGAAGCGTTTTCTTTGTCAGGTTTAGGGTTTAACTATAGTAATATTGGGCAACCTCAGCAAGCTTTAAAAAAATATGAGCAAGCATTGTTAATCTTTCGGGAAATTGAAAATCGCTTGGGAGAAGTTGCCACTCTCAGTAGGATTGGTCTAGTTTATTATCGTATCGGCCAACTCAAGGAATCATTAGACTACTATCAACAAGCATTACCTATCACCAGGGAAGTTGGCGATCGCTTAGGAGAAGTGAATAATCTTAATGTTATTGGAGACATTTACTACAACATCGGCCAACCCAAGGAAGCATTAGGCTACTATCAACAAGCTTTACCTATCATCAGGGAAATAGGTGATCGCTCTAGAGAAGCGATCATTCTCAATAATATTGGCTTCGTTTACAGCAACATCGGCCAACCGACAGTGGCATTAGACTACTATCAACAAGCTTTACCCATCAGGAGGCAAGTGGGCGATCGCTCTGGTGAAGCTGACACTCTCAATAATATTGGCTTCGTTTACAGCAACATCGGCCAACCCAAGGAAGCATTAGACTACTATCAACAAGCATTACCTATCATGAAGGAAGTAGGCCATCGCTCTGGTGAAGCTGTTACTCTCAATAATATTGGTTTAGTTTACCGCAGTATCGGCCAACCCAACAAAGCATTAGACTACTATCAACAAGCATTACCTATCATGAAGGAAGTTGGCAATCGCTCTGGTGAAGCTGTTACTCTCAATAATATTGGTTTAGTTTACCGCAGTATCGGCCAACCCAACAAAGCATTAGACTACTATCAACAAGCATTACCTATTATCAGGGAAGTTGGCGATCGTTCTAAGGAAGCAAAAACTCTCAGTAATATTGGCGTAGTTTACAACACTATCGGCCAACTAGAAGAAGCCCTAAAATATTTTCAACAAGCATTACCTATGATCAGGGAAGTTGGCGATCGCTCTGGGGAAGTTCCTATTCTAAATAATCTTGGTTTCGTTTACGACAACATCGGCCAACCCACGGTGGCATTAGACTACTATCAACAAGTATTACCTATCACCAGGGAAGTGGGCGATCGCTCTGGGGAAGCTAGAACTCTCAATAATATTGGCTTAGTTTACCACCGCATAGGGCAACCCATGGTGGCATTAGACTACTATGAACAAGGGTTACTCATCATGAGAGAAGTGGGCGATCGCTTGAGTGAAGCTGGTACTCTCAGTAATATTGGGGGAGTTTACCGAGATACAGATCGCCCCGTCGAAGCTCTTAAATATCTAGAAGATGCTGTTAATATTACCTTAGAAATGCGTCAGGGTTTAAAAAGGGAAGATAGAAAGGCATTTTTAAAACAAAAACAAGAACAAGGAACTGCTATTGCACTGATTGAACTTTTAATCGAACAAAATCAACCTGAAAAAGCTTTTGAATGGTCTAACCTTTTCACAACTTATGATTTAGCAGACTATAATCGTTTAATTAATGCACAAGTAGCTGACCCTGAAATACAAAAAGAGATTAATGACTGGAATCAAAAAAATGAACAATTAAACTTTCTTAGACAACAATTAGATAAAGAACATTCTCCAGAAAAAGCACAACAAGTTAATGAACTGCAAGCAGAATTAAATCTACAAGCAGAAGCTATTGCTGATCAATATCCCGAAGTAGCAGAATTATTTGAAATTAAACCCACAGATATTGCTACTTTAAGGGAAAATATTGCTCTAGATACTGCTATTATTCAACCTGTCATCTTATCGGATAAAATTGCGCTGTTTATTCTCACTTCTGAAGAATTAAAAGTAATTACACAAGATATTGATAGTGAGGAATTTAATCAATTAATTACCCAGTATCGTCAGGAACTATCAGATTATAAAAATGCCAATGTATTTGTTACTGGCGAACAGATTTATGATATTTTAATTCGTCCCGTAGAATCTGAAATTAAAACCATTGCTCCTAAAAATTTAGCGATTATTGCTACAGGAAAACTGCGTTATATTCCCTTTGAAACTTTATCTGATCCAGAAACAGGAGAATTTTTATTAGAAAAATATCCTATTCATTATTTAACTCGTATTAGTACCAGCGCGATACCTACTGACACTTCTTTACAAAAGGGGGAAAAGAATATGAAAGCGTTGGTTTTAGCTAATCCTAAACCAACTCAAGAAACCCTACCAGGAACTGAAAAAGAAGCTCAACATCTTATGGATAATTTCCCAGGAAGTGAAGCTTATTTAGGAACAGATGCTACCTTACAAACTTTTGAGGAAAATGCTTCACGTTTCTCTATTTTACACTTAGGAACTCATGGCTGTTTTGACCCTGATGGTTGTCCAGATTTAGGGATGGAAGCTAATACTATTTTATTTGCTAATAACGAACAATATCACATCGCTGACGCTGATTTATTAGGGTTAAAAAATACAGAAATCTTAGCCTTAAGTGCTTGTCAAACTGCCAAAGAAGCTAACGCTAACGGACGAGAATTATCGGGTTTAGCTTTTGTTTTAGAAAGAGCAGGAGCAAAAACAGTTCTGGCTAGTTTATGGAATGCAGATGATAATATTAGTGCTAATATTATGAAGGATTTTTATACAAATATTAAGGAAGAAGGAATGAGTAAAAGTGAAGCAATGAGACAAGCAAAAATAAGTCATATTCAAACAGGAGAAAAAATTCATCCTTTTTTTTGGTCACCTTTTATTTTAATTGGCAACAATTAGTTTCAGTGATATAATATGAGTGTAATTCATTACTTAGGAATAGATGGAGCTAAAATCATTACTTGTCCTTGATTATAAGTTTTTATAGCTAAAACTGCAGGAACTTGTTTTTTATCAGCATTTTTATCCAACCCGAAAAAACAATAAATTATATCATTATTTTCTAGTAATAATCGCCAGATTCTCGGTTCTTTTAAAGTGGGATCATTATCTTCAAATCCTCGAATATATTCAAATAAACTTAAGTCTCCAATAAAACGAGAATTCTTTAAACTAGGATTAGTAAAAATATCATCTAAATCTCTTCCTAATACTAATTTATCTTTCGGAAAAATGTAGGTAAATACAGGTAAAGTAGAAGTTTCATTAATTGCATCTCGACGTGCATCATCCCATCCTTGACTTCTTGCTAACCAAAATAAAACAATTAATAACCAAATAACAATAATTAAATCTTTTCTCAGGGAAACAGGAATAAGAGTTGCTGATTCTCGCACAAACTTAGATACTGAACATTGATGAAAAGTTTTAGCATACTTTCTCAAAAAATATTTTACTGTTTGCCATTTTCTACGACGAGATACACCATTTAAAGGTTCGGATAAAGGTAAAATAAAAGCAACCGTTAGGGGTTCCACAAACCAAAGCGTTATTTTAATAGTAGTTGCAACTAAAAATAATGCTAGAATAGTTTTAGTAAATGCCGAGCCATTACCTACAAAAACTTGAATAGGAACAAAAAAGAAGGATCGAAAGGGAAATGATAATTGTGTTAATTCTAATTGAAAATAACCAAAATAAGCCCAACGATAGATCCATCCTGTAAAATAAAGAAAAATTGCTAGCAACCCCAAAATACTAGCCAAGGTTCCTACAATCTCTGTATTATCTTGTGAAGGTTGATTATTGAACATAAATACCTCACTCCTTGATTATACATTTCATATTATCCCATTTAATCATGATAAAACTTACCACTAAAATCATTACCATTGCTTCTTTGACTGTTGGATTAGGATTTTATTTGATACAAAAACATAGTTTTTCTTTACCCTCTCCTGAAATAAAATCCACTAAAGTGCAAAATAATACTATACCTGTAGCATTACCCTATGATGCCACAGTAAAATTAAAAACAGGTAGCACAATGTCAGGAAAAATTATAGGGTTTGAGCAACAACAGTCAATGATTACTCTACAAAGAAGTAGACAATCTAAAAAAATATCCATGGCTGATATTAACAAAGTAGAATTTGGAGGAGAAGTTAAATTTATCCATAGTGGAGAAGTTATAATAAGAGGAGAAGATGATGATTTTGACCCCAACACAAGACAAATTTGGCAAGAACCCTTAAACCATTTTAAAATAACTAATGCTCAAGATGGAAAAGCTGAAGTAATTTTATCTAATCTGAGTAAAGGTAAATTAAGAGGAGTTGTTGCTGTTTCTCAAACCAATACTTATGTTGTGGATGAACTCAGTTTTGATAATAATAATAATCAGATAAATTTAAACGTCATTCCTTATTCAGAATAATCTCAAACATAATGTCAATTATTACCGGAAAAACGAAACTATTAGGAATCATTGGTGATCCCGTCGAACATTCTTTATCCCCTGTCATGCAAAAAGAAGAGCCTAAACCTCAAGATAAAAACACTGATCAAGACTACGTAATCAATCCAGTTCATGATATTTAAGATGGGTTTTGTAATTGTTCTAATCTTGTTTCAAGATTTCTAAATCGTTGTTCAATATCGAGATGTTCTGATTCATTAGTAATGCTATAACCGATTAATTGTTCAATGCGTCTCTCATTACGGTTAGACCTTGCAATAAATTGGTTTATCTCCTCAATCATTATCTGCAATGTCTCTCTTTCCCGTTCTTGGGAATCTTTTAATTGTTCTTGAGCCTCTTTCAACTGTTCTTGAGCATCTTGAAATTGAAGTTGTCTTTCTCTAAATTCAAATTGACTTTCTTGCAGTTGAATCTGTCTCTCTTGCAGTTGTCTTTGAACTGCTAACATCCCTTCAATGGTTTTCTGGATTTCTTCAAAAGTCATGATATTTTAGCGATTAATGTTTCTTTGACCGGGTAGTTAGTCATCAAAACTAACTCCTAAATTAATATTGAGAGCCTTTTCTACTTTTCTAACAAGGTTCTCTGTCACTGGCGATCGCAGATCCTCGTTTTCTAATTGATACCAATAGGATCGACTGATGTTACTTTGTCGACAGATTTCACTTAATGACCGTTTGTCATTTTCCCTTGCCTGTTTGATTTTTTTCCCTAGATCGGGAAAGTCTCGAACTGTTTCTGTAATTCGCTTAACTTGCACTATTGTTGTACTCGTTTATTTACCTCAACTCTATAATTTTATTGTACATTGTCCACAGACGGTTGACAAGTGTTTGCAGACAACGTACAACTAAAAACAGAGAAAACTTACTAATAATCCTTAAAGCACTTTAAAATAATTAATGCTCAAGATGGCCAAGCAGAAGTCATTTTATCAGCCTTCGGCTGGGAGGCAGAGGGCAGAAGGCAGAAGGCAGGAGGTTGTTCTTTCTTAGAAGATATCTCTGCACTATAGCAGCGAACCAGCCCTTGGGTTTAAAACCCCACCGTCTGCACGGTGTCTACAATTTGTTGGGGTTGAATCCCCATCAAATTGATCCTCCTGCCCCCTGCCCCCTGCCTCCTGCCTTTCAACTAACTTCTGACTTCTGACTTCATTGAACTGTCATTCCTTATTCAGAATAATCTCAAACATAATGTCAATTATTACCGGAAAAACGAAACTATTAGGAATCATTGGTCATCCCGTCGAACATTCTTTATCCCCTGTGATGCAAAATGCAGCCATAGAACATTTAGGGGTAGATTATATTTATGTTCCTTTCCCAGTCAAACCCGAAAACTTAGCAACTGCTTTGCATGGTTTTGCAACCATCGGTGTGATGGGATTTAATGCAACCATTCCCCATAAACAAGCTATCATCCCTCTCTTATCAGAGATTACCACAAATGCCCAATTAGTGGGAGCAGTTAACACAGTTTGGCGCACAGAAACAGGGTGGAAAGGGACAAATACCGATGTAATTGGCTTTTTAGCCCCCCTGAAACCCCTTAAACGCCCCTGGAACACCATTAAACCTATTATCCTGGGAAATGGAGGCGCAGCGAGAGCCGTGGTGGTGGGATTAGCGGAATTGGGCTGCCCCGAAATTGCGGTTGTGGGACGTGATCGCGACAAGTTAGAGCAATTTAAGCAAAGTTGGCATAATAGCGACCTTAAAGCCTCTGTAACCGTCCATTCCTGGGATGAATTATCGGGGTTGGTATCAGAAAGCCAGTTAATTGTGAATACTACACCCATCGGTATGTTTCCCCATACAAATAATTCTCCTGTTGACAGTCATATTTGGGAAAAATTTCCTGAAAATGCCATCGCCTACGACTTAATTTATAATCCTAGTCCCACTAAATTTCTCAAAGATGCGCAACCACAGGGATTAAAGATTATTGATGGTTTAGATATGTTAGTCTATCAAGGAGCAGCGGCCTTAGAAATTTGGGTGCAAAAACCTGCACCTGGAGAGGTTATGAGTCAAGCTTTGAAACAATATCTTTTTAATTAACTTATAGCTTTTCTTGAACTGATAACTGATAACTGATAACTGAAATGACCCTGACAAAAACCCGTTTAACCCTTCAAGAATACCTCAACTATGATGAAACAGATACAACTTATGAACTGGTAAATGGAGAATTAATTGCCATGAGTTTGGGAATGGGAAAACATGGTGAAATTGCTGATTTTCTCAACTATTGTTTTCGTCAAGAAATTAAGCATCTTAGTAAACCTTGGGTATCAAAACATAAGTTGATTGGTATTCAATCACCCCGTGGATCTCGATGGGACACGGTTCGCATTCCTGATGTGGTGGTTTTATCAACTTCTCAATGGCAACAACTACAAAACCGTGAAGCGGTTATTCTACTCGATGAACCCTCACCTATTTTAGTAGTAGAAGTGGTTAGCGAATCAACTAAAAATATTGATTATCGTGCCAAACGTTCTGAATATAGTGTACTCGATATTCCTGAATATTGGATTGTTGATCCCCTTGAAGAAAAAGTGACTATTCTATCTTTATCCGAGGGATTTTATGATGAGACTATCTTTACTTCTTCAGATATGGTGAAATCTCCTACTTTTACTGAATTTAATTATACTGTATCTCAAATTTTAGAGGGGGATATTTAATTATCCTTACTTATATATTTAAACATTTTTGAAGTAAATAACATCACTATTATCTAATGTATTCTGGCATTGAATTCCTAAGCGATCTTTTAGTTTTGATTCAAGTTCAGTATTAAGGTTTAAGGTAATCATGTTATTTTCCTTGTTTGAGTCATCTCCATAAGCTGATTAACAGTTATATTTTCTATGTCATCCAAGGTAGGTAAACTATCTTCTTTTGTGTAGATTAGAGGTAATTCTGTTCCTTGCCAAACCCATACTTGTTCCCGTTGTAGATCGATTAACCAGGCCAGTTTAGTATCATTACTAAGACAATGAAGAATTTTGCTTTGTAAACTCAGAGTACCTTGATCCGGAGAACGAATTTCGATCATCCAATCTGGTGAACCTTGCAAGGGACAATCTTCAGTTGGTAAGCGTGTATTTTTAACAACAGCAATATCAGGAACAGGAGAAAAAGGTGGAACTATGCAACGAAATTCCTGAATCGCTTCATAATCGTTGGTTTGTTGATTAATTTTGTTAACTAAATTACGCTGTAATCTAGAATGAAAAAGGGTTGGCATGGGTTTTTGTTGCGCCTGTCCATCGATAAATTCCCATGCAGGAGATGTTTCAATATTGGGTTGGGTGAGAAATGTCTCTAATAGGGAAGATATAAGAGGCGATCGCATAGTTTAGAAATCAGTAAACATTCATCTTAATATTATTGTAGGGGCTTAATATTATTAAACCCCTACGAGTTTTGTTAACAATCTACGCTTTGGCAGCAACTCCACTACTAAAACGAATTTTCAAGAAATCTTCTTCCATTTTTGCCCCCGAAGGTTTCAACGCAGCTAACGCTTGCGGTAATACTAAATTACGGCGATGATTACCGATTCTAATATTCAATTCATCTCCTGTTTTATTTAGTTGTACCTTTTCTTTAGGAATTCCTGGTAAATACAATTCTAAACTGTAATCTTGACCAGCTTGTACAACCCTAATGGTATCTTCTTGATGATAAACTTGTGCGGGATCTTCATCTTTATAGAGGGTTTCTTTTAACCTTTCTAATGCTTCCATGCCACACATTTCTTGAGAAAATAATGGCACTTCTTTCACTGGTAAAGGATGGAAATTATCATGAATTTCTTGCTTATAAATTTGTTGATTATTCTTCCATTTTTCAAAGAAGGGATCCTTAACTGTTTCAGGAATGATACGGTTAGCAACTACTAAATCTGTAGAAACATTATACAAACTGAGATAAGCATGGGCCCGCAAAGATTCTTTAATGACCATTTTTTCAGGATTTGTCACCAAACGCACAGAGGTTTGCTTGTTATCCGTCAAAACCTTTTCTAATTCTTCGATTTGCTCGTAAAATTCGTAAGGTGCGTCCATTACTTCTTTATCAGGTAAAGAAAATCCTGCGATCGGTCTGAACAAAGGTTCTACCAAAGGACGCAAGGCCACGGACATCCCTTGTAACGGTTTATAAAATCTTCTCATATACCAGCCTCCCACTTCAGGAATACTCAGCAGACGCAATGCGGTTCCTGTGGGGGCCGAGTCGATAACTAAAACGTCGTATTCCCCTTCGTCGTAGTGGCGTTTCATGCGAACTAAGCCAAAAATTTCGTCCATCCCTGGTAAAATGGCTAATTCTTCCGCTTGTACCCCGTCGAGTCCTCTAGCTTGTAATACCTGGGTAATATAACGTTTAACTGCCCCCCAGTTTCCTTCAAGTTCCATTAATGCGTCTAGTTCGGCCCCCCAAAGGTTGGGACGTACGGAACGAGCTTCATGTCCCAATTCTAAATCAAAACTATCCGCTAGAGAATGGGCCGGGTCGGTACTTAACACCAGGGTTTTATAACCTAACTCAGCACATCTCAGGCCAGTGGCCGCAGCGACGGAAGTTTTCCCAACTCCCCCTTTACCCGTCATAAGGATTACACGCATGGTTCTCTCAGAAAAATTTACATTACTTATCTTTATTATGAAGGATTTGGGACAAAATGTTGTTTGAGAACATCCCAACGAGAACAGTTCCAGTAGTCAATATGGGAGATAATCAGGTTTTGCTCATTAAAGGTCATTTCGCTACGTCCTGGGATGGAAATAGGGGGTTTCCAGGGTAAAGGTGTTGTCCAGTGTAGGGTCCATTGGGTGTGAATAATATTATCACTTTGATAGATATTGTGCAATTCTAAGTCAATATTTTTGAACCAAGTTGACATAAATTGGATCATTTCTTGATAGCGTTTGATTCCTGTAAACTCAGTCATGGGATCTTTAAAATACACATTGTCAGCGTAAATAGAATAGGTTTGGTTCTTGGGAAAGTTTTGATAATCGTTTTTGATGTTTTCTAGGAGGTTCATAATACTTGTTTTTTGATCAATATCATATTTTGTATATTAAACAGAGACTTGAGTTAATTCATGGGGATGTTTAAATAATTGGCCATCACTTTGATAATATACTTCATATTCCGACCCAAGTTCTTGTCTTAATGATAGCCAAAGCTGATATCCTTCTTGTTTGAAAGTTTCTTCAGCTTGAGGAGATGAAAAACCTGACTCTGGAGGATATTCTTCATTTAAAGTAAGATCAAAATTATCTTGCCATTGATGTAAACGTTTAATAGTTTTGGAGCATAAAGGTAATTCTTCAGGTGCAAAATTATCAATTTCGTCCACTCCCCAAAGAGGGTAGGAACCATAATCAGCCCATAATTTAATGCGTTGTTTCATTTTTGAAAACCTCTTTTATATTTAGTAATTAACCGAGTTGGAGTAGGATTAGCACTTACAATATAGCCATTAGAAGCAATTTCTACAGACAGGTAGTGAGTTAATTCGTTAAAGATAAATTCGTAAATCTGTCGGCTTTTCCCTTGAATTCCGATCAAGTTACCATCAATAACTGCTGTCATAATAAAGTCAGGAATTTGTTGGGATGAAATTCCTCGATTTAGAAAATCTATAGAGTGATTTTCTACAATATGAATAAAACCAGCCTTGATGTTACCTTGTTCAAGAAAAATGATTAGGTTACTTTTAGTTTTAGCAATTCTAATGATGAAAGATGGATTATGCTTTATTCTTTTTTGTTCAAGTTCTTTACACAATCTTGTCTTAGTTTCATCATCAGAAAATTTCATAAGTCTCCTGAAGTTATTAGTTATATGAACTACCCCAACTTTTGAGAAGTTGGGGTTTCTAAAGACCCCAAACTTTTCTTATGTTGTTGAGATTTTTGTCGCTTCATCTCCCCAAGTTGCTTCATAGAGCCAGTATGTTTACGAGTCCGAGA